>JAJRVO010000665.1 GCA_024277275.1 Chloroflexota bacterium | reverse complement strand
TTAGTGAGTTTAATGAGTTGTTAGCTATCCCCGGTAAAAATAAATTGGGGAACTTGGGCTGATAACCGGCGTTAAGTGCGGCATTGCGTCCTTTTAACTCACCCAACCCACCTAACTCATTAAACTCCTATAAACTCTAATTACCGAATCCTCTCCTGACATCAAATCAGCCGGTCGCGCTGAGTTTTTTCCGAAAAGCTTGTAACCTTTCCTTAAACTCCGCCTCTTCTCGATAATCCGGCCCGTCGAGGATGTCCAAAACGGCTTGTTCATCGCGCCGGGCGGCAGGCCAATTTTCTTCGCCGGCCACGCGCAAGGCCAAACGAGCGGCCAGGGCTGAGGCTTCACGCAGATGAGATAACTGGACTTTATCCAGCGTATCATAGCGGGTATGGCCGTAGCCGCGTCCCCCTCTTTGCTCCCCGGCAATCTCCAGGCCCGCAGTGGGCACACCGGCCATAAAGAAAGGAAAATGGTCAGAATGGGCATTTAAAGATTGACCCACCGCAAATTCGTGCGCCATTTCTGCGCCCCACCGTTCAAACAGAGGCTGCAATTCAGTCCACTGGTTAAAAACGACATCGTTTAGCCTGGCTCCGGCGCTATCCATATTTAAATAGAAACGGATATGGTTTAATTCGTCGGCGTGGGTTTTAACGTATGCGTTAGAGCCAAGCAGCCCGATTTCTTCTATGCCCCACAAAACGAACCGGACCGTACGCGGCAGAGTGGCGGTATATTTAGCTAATACGCGCGCCGCTTCCAGCAAGGCTACCGCCCCGGATGCGGGATCGGTGGCTCCTTGAGAGATATCGTGACCATCGTAGTGGCAACCCAGCATTACAATCTCCTCTGGATGTTGCCCGCCGGGTAAGTCGCCGATGATATTCCACGACGTGTTGGGCCGGCAACAATCAGTACTGGTCAACCGGATTTTGACCTCGCCCTTTCGCTGTATCAGGCGCTCAAGAAAATCCCCATCTTCTTTGGCGACCGAGATGCCGGGGATTGGCGCTTCGCCACCGGCGCCGATGCTCCCGGTGGCCGGGCCGTAGCCGGGGTAGTGATTGACAAAAATAAAACCAACGGCTCCGGCCAGTAAGCTGCGTCCATACTTTTCGCTTCGATGTATCCACCGCTTGGAGCCTCCGGGGTGAACTATGCTGTTGGTCATAATAATTTTTCCGTCAATATCAGCCGCAAGCCGGTCAAAATCTGACGGCGAGCCATCGCCCAAATCAATGATGGCCCCTTCCAGGTTGGCGGGCGGCGAATGAGGCAGCGTAATACACGGTATATCTTTTTGAATCGGGCTAATGATTTTTAGCCTGGCGTCGCCCCTGGTCCAGCTAATGTAATCAACTTCTTCCAGGTGGACATTGCTAAGACCGTACTCCGCCAGCTTGCTTTTTATAAACTCAGCCGCCAAACGCTCGCCTTCAGTGCCGCTAAAACGAGAGCCAAAATCATCACACAGAACAGTCAGGTTGTCCATTGTTTCGGTAGCGGTAAAAACATCGCCGGCGATTTTTTGATCTAGAGATAGAAACGGATTTTTGATTGACATAAATGCTCCTTGTTATATTTATCTGGTTTGGAGAAATTCAAAAGCGTTGAACCAGAAACCGGGCCGCATCGCCGTAGTCGCTACCAAGATCAAGGATGATACTGGAAGATGACGCGCCTTTTAATCGAGCAGCCAGATAATTCAACGTCGCCGTAGAAAAAGACGAATGACGAACGACGGCGGACGAATGAAATGATAGACCGAGGTTTTTGTTGTTCGTCTATCGTCTATCGTCCTTCGTCCAAATCTAACCGGCGTAAATCTCGTTTAAAATCGACTCAAACGCATCATCCGCTAACGCTTTCATCTCGTCATCGGTGCGGTCCTGAATGGGGTGAGGGACAAAGATGGCGGCAGGGTTAAAGCCCAAAGCCGAAGACTGCGCTCTGGCTGCCTCTACAAATTCGACAGAGGCTACAAAAACGGCGGGAATGCCCCGATTTTCTAAATTTGTGATGTCGTGCACACTGCACGTTGTGCATGAGCCTCAATCGGCCAGGGCTTCAATTGCCAAATTACATTCTGTAGCTATTTTTTGTTGAAGTTCGGTGGGGGCTACGCGGGCGTAGGTTGGTTTTTGATAGCGTTTAACCGTCAACCCGCGTTCCGCGAGTTCGGCCTCAATCCGGTCAAGAAAAATATTTCCCCGCGGTTTTGAAATGTCCAGCAAGCCAACGGTCAGACCGTCGAGCGAGGCCGGACGAGTCACGCGCTCTCTGTGGGCAGGCGAACGTTCCGCCGTGGGGTCAAGCAAAATACGTGCGTCTGTCATAGTTTAGTCTCCTGCAAGAAGTATTACGAGCAGGAGTCAAAAAGTACACTTTTTGACTCCTTACTCTAATTGATTATTTCCTTTGTTACGGGCTGGCTGCCTTTGGGGCCGCTGGCTGCCCAACCGCCGATAATGGCCGAGAACATACCGGCCGTACCCCCGGCCCGGATAATCAACAGGCCGCCGGGTCGGAATTTGGGTAGGGTGTCGCGGTCGCCAATTAACTGTGGGGGTATACCTTCGGCGATGCCGTTGGCTCCGCGGACTATTTCGCTGCTTGGCAATTGGAGCAGATTATTGAGTTCTTCATAAAGCCGAGCTTTTGACCAGCCGGCCTCCTGAAAAATGCGACTATGCTCCGGCGATACCACCAGCAACGCATCTGCCGCCATCGCTATTTTGGTG
>JAJRVO010000065.1 GCA_024277275.1 Chloroflexota bacterium | reverse complement strand
GCAGCCGGGATTTGGTAGAGTAGTTGTTAGGTTTTTCCATTCCTACCATTCCGCTTTACATATTATGAGCTTCTTTTAAGTTCTCCCAATTGATGATATACTAAAAGCAAACCACACTTGGGAAACACTCACTATGACAAGTGACCTCACTTTTTTTACAAACGAACCTGATGAAGCACTGCTTGATAGGTTTAAGGCCACCCTAAACCATATTCAATATTTTGATGTGCTGGTGGGTTATTTTCGCACCAGTGGGTTTCATTTGCTCTATGAATCATTTGAGCAAATTGAGAAGATACGGATTTTGGTCGGGCTAAATGTTGACCGCAAAACCTTTGAAATCATTGACCAGGCCCAGGGCCAACTTCATCTCAACTTTGAGTCGCATCAACAAACGCAACAAGCCTTTTCCAACGGTTTAGTGCGAGAAATGGAACATTCGCCCGACACATACGACACGGAAACAGGCGTTAAAAAATTTGTTGAGTTTATCCAGTCGGGCAAGCTGGAAATCAAGGCTCACCCCAGCCAGAATATTCACGCCAAAGTTTATATCAGCCGCTTCCCCGAAGGACATTATGACTATGGCCGGGTTATCACCGGCTCAAGTAATTTCTCTCAATCGGGCTTGGTGGGGAATTATGAATTTAACGTTGAGCTAAAAAACAGCTCCGATGTAAAATACGCGCTGGACAAATTTGAAGCTCTCTGGCTGGACGCGGTTGATATTTCAGAAGCGTACATTGACACCATCAACAAACGCACTTGGCTGAATGACCAAATCTCCCCCTACGAACTTTATCTTAAATTCCTGTACGAGTATTTCAAAGAAGAGATAAACATAGACCAGGATATTGACGTTCATCTGCCGCCCGGATTTTTGGAATTAGAGTACCAAAAACAAGCGACCGTATCGGCCCGAAAAATTCTGGACAGTTACAACGGCGTTTTTCTGGCGGATGTTGTTGGACTTGGCAAAACGTTTATCTCGGCGTTGTTGGCCCAACAGTTGCCGGGGAAAAAGCTGGTGATTTGCCCCCCGGTGCTGAAGGAGTATTGGGAAAAGACCTTCTTTCAATTCAACGTCAGCGTGGTGGTTGAGTCAATGGGCAAACTCGACCACATTATCAGAAAGAACCCCGACCGCTTTGATTATGTCTTTGTGGATGAGGCGCACCGCTTCCGCAATGAAGTGACCCAAAGTTATGAAAAACTCCATCGTATTTGTTGGGGCAAAAAGGTCATTCTGGTTTCCGCCACTCCCCTGAATAACACCATCGAAGATATTTACAGCCAATTGAAACTCTTTCAAGCCCCCAAAAAGAGCCTCATTCCCGGCGTGTCAAATCTGGAAAAGTTCTTTGCCGCGCGTCGCAAATATCTTAAACAGTTCGACAAGGGAACCCCGGAGTATCTGGAAGCCGTGAAGGATGTTGCTCAGGAAGTACGAAACCAAATTCTTAAACATGTGATGGTGCGGCGCACCCGCAAAGAGATTGTCAACTTCTTTAGCGAAGATATGAGCAAACGGGGTTTATCCTTCCCGGAGTTGACCGACCCCGAACGCATCATTTACACTTTTGACCCCCAAACCGATGCCGTGTTCAACCAGACTATTCAGCTTTTACAGCAGTTTAGCTATTCGCGCTACACGCCCTTGCTCTACCTCAAAAAAGGACTGAGTGAATTTGAGGCCCAATCTCAACGCAACGCGGGCGGCTTTATGAAAGGAACGTTAGTGAAGCGTCTGGAAAGCAGTTTCTTTGCTTTCAAGCGCAGTTTGGGCCGCTTCATTGAATCGTATGAGCGTTTTATTGAGATGTATCACCAGGGAACCATCTACATCAGCAAACACGTAAATGTGTATGATTTGCTGGATGCTGACGATGAAGCCAGGCTTTTAGAATTGGTTGAAGAAGAAAAGGCGCAAAAGTATCAAGCGTCAGTTTTTAGACCCGACTTTTTGAATGACTTGCAACAAGACTTACAGGTTTTGAAGCAAATACAATCGTTATGGGTAGATATTGAGCAAGACCCCAAGTTGGATCAGTTTATTGCCGACCTGCGCCGGAACAAACTTTTGAAAAGGAAGAAGGTCATTGTCTTTACCGAATCCGCCGAAACGGGGAGTTATCTCTATCAAAAACTTGATGAACAATTCCCAAACAAGGTGATGTTTTATTCCAGCGGCGGCGGGCAATTTCAGGAGCGCGGCGTCAGCAAAGCGCTGGCTCGTGAATTGATTGAAGCCAACTACGACCCTAACTATCACTCCTCTGCCGCAGGCGTAGAGGCGGGGGGCCTGGGGGGAGTCCCCCCAACTTCTATTCCCGGCGGCGGCAATAAGGCGCCGAGGAACGACATCCGCATTTTGATTTCCACCGATGTTTTAGCCGAAGGCATCAACCTGCACCGTTCCAATATTGTTATCAATTATGATTTGCCCTGGAACCCCACCCGCGTCTTGCAGCGAGTAGGCCGGGTAAACCTGGTTGGCACGGAGCATCAACTGATTTTTATCTTTAATTTTTTCCCCACCGCCCAATCAGACCGGCAGTTGGGGTTGGAAGATAATATCAAAGCCAAAATTCAAGCCTTTCACGATATGTTGGGCGAAGACGCCAAATATCTGACCGATGAAGAAGATGTATCGCAGTTTGAGCTATTTGGCGACCGCCTTTACCGCAAACTGACCAGCAAAAAGAGTTTTGAGGGCGAAGAAGAAGAGTCCCGCTCTGAACTGGAATTTTTGCGCCTCATTCAAGATATTCGAGATAGCGCCCCGGCCCTGTTTGAAAAAATAAAACGCCTGCCCCGTAAAGCCCGCACTGGCCGCCAGGTTGACGCCACCGATTTTGTGACGCCCACTCACCCCCCTCCAACTCCCTCATCACGAGGGGGGAGAGCTTTTGAACTTCCCCCCGTCCACGGGGGGATTGAGGGGGGTAGCGACTCTCTGCTCTCCTTTTTCCGGCAGGGTAAGTTGAAAAAATTCTTTATCACCGCCGGCGACGCCCCTACCGAACTCGCCTTTCTGGACGCGGTGGACCTGTTGCAATGCGCTCCCGATACCCCCCGCCGCTTCATCCCCAAAACCTATTATGATTTATTGGCCCTGAATAAAGAGCAATTTGCTTTGGCAACCTCGCCCGCAGCGCAGGAAAAAGGGCAGGTGGGCGGCGGGCAATCTAACGAGCAATTTATTATCCGCTTGCTCAAGTCAAGAGAAATCAAACGCTTCAAAGGCTTTACCGATGACAATGAAAGCTACCTTGCCGCCGTGCTGGACGCTTTGCAAGCGGGTATCATCCCCCGCAATACTGCCAAGCGCCTTAGAAATGAACTGAACGCCGAAATGAAAAGCGGCTTTAGCCCCCTGAAATTGTTGCACTTACTCAAGAAAAACATCCCGGACGCTATTCTCTACACCCCCACAGACCCACAGCAAGCCAACGCTTCTGCTGCCAAACGAGAGGTCATTCTATCGGAGTATTTAATCATTTGATACCAGAGCAAGCTCTGGACTCCTAGCTAAAATTTGGAGTCCAAAGCTTGCTTTGGGGCTTTGAAGCAACTAAAAATCATCATCATACGCTTCCTGTAAAACCAACGTCTTGTATTTGGGATACTCTTTCAATTGATCAACCAACCGTTCCCGCCCCACTTCTGCAAATAGGGTATGGAAGCTTGAAAAAGAGTAATCGTGCAAATCTGTCACAAAGCCGTGTTTAACAGGATTCAGCAGTAGATAATTAAGCCGGGTCATATAATCCGCCTCATCACGAGGGCAATAATCCCAATAATTCCACCATACCGGCTTGGTGCAGTTGGTAACTTGTCGAATGAAAATGGCTGAACGGCTATGAACGCTTCTGAAAATGTTAGTCAAATCTGCGCCATTTCGACTTTTGCCTAAGATATGATAATGATTATCCAGAATAACCCAGTGGTGAAATTCCCAATTGTATTGTTCAAAGTACGTTTGCAATAAATCAAGTAAATACTCTTTGATTTTGGTTTTTTTTAACAGGTGGCGTTTTTGGTAAATAGCGCCGGTTATAAAATATTCTGTATCATCTACAAACAAATGCGCTGGTGTATTGCGATGTTGTTTGAGCATAAATCCACCTCAAAGCCAAAGCAAGTCGCCAAAGCAAGTCGCCAAAGCAAGCTTTGGACTCCTTGGATTCTAGGAGGAGGAGTCCAAAGCTTGCTTTGGCACTTTGGTATATTTTGAAAACTAATTATACACAGGAAATCTGATAATGGATAAACAAGCCGCCATCAAGCTCATCACCCAAACCTTTGACGCCCCCTTTGACGAACAACGTTTTGCCAACTTTGCCCGCAATCTCTTTAATCAAATTGATGAAAGCAAAGCCTTTTCCCAACAGGGCGTTTACATCTGGGATGCCTTTAAAGACCATGTGCGGCAGTACAAACGACTGGGAACCTACACCGACCCTGAAGGAACAAAAATTGATATTCTGATTGTTCGTTTGAAAAAAGGAACTGCCTTGAGCCGCGCCCGCACGATGCAGCGTAACTTTGTGGCCCGCCACCTGAGAGAGCGGGACGAAAAGGACGCCGCCATTGTGGCTTACTACACCGACGGCCAACCCGACTGGCGTTTTTCGCTGGTGAAAATGGAGTACCAGATTCATTATAGCCAGGAAACAGACCGCTTAAAAGTAAAAGAGAGCCTTACCCCGGCCCGGCGTTACTCTTTTTTGGTAGGGCAAAACGAACCCAACCACACCGCCCAACAACAGCTTGTCCCCATTCTGCAAGAGACCCGCCACAATCCCACTCTGGCCCAACTGGAAGCCGCCTTCAATATTGAATCTGTCACCAAAGATTTTTTCCAGAAATACAAAGCCCTCTTTTTGGATTTAAAGGATGAGTTAGACCGCCTGACTCACAAACAAAAAGCCGTTAAAGCCGAGTTTGACCGCGCCGGCATAGAGACCGCCAACTTTGCCAAAAAGCTATTGGGGCAAATTGTCTTTCTTTACTTTTTGCAAAAAAAGGGTTGGTTGGGCGTGGCGCAGGGGCAAACCTGGGGCAGCGGTCCCAAAGATTTTTTGCGCCGTTTGTTTGAAAAGAAAGGCGTCGCCTACGCCAGCTTTTTTAATGACGTGCTGGATCCCCTCTTTTACGAAGCCCTGGCCATCGAGCGCCCCGGCAACTTCTACCCCCGTCTTAACTGCCGCATCCCCTTTCTTAACGGCGGTTTGTTTGAGCCGGTGGGCGATTACAACTGGCAATCGGTTGACATCCTGCTCAACAACGCCCGCTTCCGCGATATTTTTGATACCTTCGACCTGTTCAACTTTACCGTACGCGAGGATGAACCGCTGGAAAAAGAAGTCGCCGTTGACCCCGAAATGTTGGGCAAGGTTTTTGAAAACCTGCTCGAAGTGACTGACCGCAAATCAAAAGGCGCGTTTTACACCCCCCGCGAAATTGTCCATTATATGTGTCAGGAGAGCTTGATTAACTATCTGGATACCAGCCTCAACCCCCACCCCGGCCCTCCCCCGTTTGCGGGGGAGGGGGAAATATCTCCCCCCGTACACGGGGGGATTAAGGGGGGTCAAGTTTCCTCCCCCCGCACGAGGGGGAAGTTAGAGGGGGGTATTCCCCGCGCCGACATTGACGCCCTCATCCGCCAGGGCGAATTTGGCCTGGAACACGGCGCCGCCAAAGCAAGCGGCACAAAAAGCTACCAATACCAGTTGCCCCAAAGTATCCGAAGCAACGCCGCCGCCATTGACGATGCTTTAGCCAACATCAAAATTTGCGACCCGGCCATTGGTTCCGGCGCGTTTCCGGTAGGCTTGATGCAAGAAATTGTAAAAGCCCGTACTGTGCTGACTATGTATTTAACCCCACCCCCTAACCTCCTCCCCGACATCGGGGAGGGGGAACAGTCTCCCCCCGTACACGGGGGGATTAAGGGGAGGCAGCAGTCCTCCCCCCTCGTAAGGGGGGAGTTAGAGGGGGGTAAACGATGGCAAACTTCGCCCGAACTGTGGGCAAAGCTCAAACCGCTTGCTCGCCAAATGCGCCGGGAACCCACCCCGGCGGAAAACAAACTATGGCAACGACTTCGTAACAAACAAATTCTTGATTACAAATTTCGGCGGCAACACGCAATTGGTCGCTTTATTGTAGACTTTTATTGCCGTCAAGCCCGACTTGTGATTGAAGTAGATGGCCCAACCCACGATTACACCATCAAGGAAGACGCCATTCGCCAGGAATTTCTGGAAAGCCAAAACCTGCGGGTGATACGGTTTAGCAATGCAGACGTATTGCAGAATATTGATGGCGTGTTGCAGAAAATTGTTGAGGTTGTTTCTACCCCGCCCCCTAACCCCCTCCCCGACATCGGGGAGGGGGAACAGTCTCCCCCCGTGTACGGGGGGATTAAGGGGGGTCAACAGTCCTCCCCCCTTCAAAGGGGGGAGTTAGAGGGGGGGCGCACCCCCTATCACTTCAAACGCCACGCCATTCAAGAATCCATCTACGGCGTAGACATAGACCCCGGCGCGGTAGACATTGCCAAACTGCGCCTGTGGCTCTCGCTGGTGGTGGATGAGGACAGCTACGAAAATATCCAACCCTTGCCCAACCTGGATTACAAAATTGTGCGCGGCAACGCCCTGCTGGGCGTAGAAAAAGACCTCTTTAACCGCCACCTTTTTGAAGAAATTGAAAACCTCAAACCCGTTTATTTTGCCGCCACCGGCCCCGCCGAAAAACGCGCCCTCAAAAGCCAGATTGACAGCCTGATTGCCCAACTGACCCACGGCAACACCCAGTTTGATTTTGAAATCTATTTCAGCGAGGTCTTTCACCACAACGGCGGCTTTGATGTTGTCATTGGCAACCCGCCTTACGTGCGGCACGAGCGCATCAAAGCGCAAAAACCGGCTCTCAAAAAAGCGCACCCAAACGTTTATCAGGGTACGGCAGACCTGTACGTTTATTTCTACAGTCAGGGCATAAAAATTTTGCGCCGGAAAGGTTTTTTAGCCTTCATCACCGGCAACAAATTTATGCGAGCCGGCTACGGAAAAAAATTACGCCAATTTTTAGCCAAAGAGACCGCCCCCCAAACTCTGATTGATTTTGGCGACCTGCCCGTTTTTGACGCCACCGCCTACCCCTGCATTGTCATTACCCAAAAAACCCCCGCCCCCGCCGGTAACATCGTAACCGCCCTAACTGTAGAAACCGTACCCCAAATTGAACAAATCACCGGCGTGATGGCCCAACACGCCTGGCCGATGCCCCAACAAAAAGCCTTAACCCCCGACGGCTGGCGGCTGGAACCGCCCCAGGTGCTAAACCTGCTGGACAAATTACGCAAAGCGGGCACGCCGCTGGGCGAGTACGTCAAAGGGCGATTTTACTACGGCATTAAAACCGGCTACAACGAAGCCTTTGTTATTGACCGCGCCACCCGCGACCGCCTCATTGCCGAGCATCCTTCCTCGGCGGAGATTATCAAGCCCTTTTTGCGGGGCCGGGATGTGAAGCGGTGGGCGGTAACATCGCCGGATTTATGGTTGATTTTTACGCGGCGTGGAATTAATATTGACGAGTATCCAGCCGTCAAACGTTATTTGTTACCATTCAAAGAACGGCTCACACCCAAGCCCAAAAACTGGAAGGGGAAATGGTCAGGCCGCAAAGCCGGCAGTTATCAATGGTATGAAATTCAAGACAACATTGCCTACTGGCAAGAGTTTGAAGAACCGAAGATTGCCTATCCAAATATTTGCAAACGTAATGAATTTGCTTGGGATGAAGAACGCTTTTACACTAATCAAAAAGCCTTTATCATCCCAAACGCCTCAAAATATTTGTTGGGTGTGCTAAACTCATCTGTGGTGATGTGGTTGTTCGATAAAATGCTGGCAAAACTACAAAACGGATTTTATGAACCCAGTGCAATTTTTATGGAAAAATTCCCAATCCCCTAACCCCCAACGCCCACCCCCATCGAGTCCCTCGTCACCCGCATCCTCGCCGCCAAAAAAGCCAACCCCGCCGCCGATGTCGCCGCCCTGGAAGCGAAAATAGACCAACGGGTGTACCAACTTTACGGCCTCACGGCAGAGGAAATCGCTATTGTGGAGGGGAGAACGAATGACTGAAACCAACAAACCTGCCGGAGAAATTATTCTCTACCAAACAGAAGACGGGCAAACAAAGCTGGAAGTTCACCTTGAAGATGAAACCGTGTGGCTAACGCAGCAACAGTTGGCAACGCTGTTGCAAACCAGCAAGCAAAATATAGGGCAACATCTAAAAAACATCTTTGCCGAGGGAGAATTGAGCGCATCTTCAGTTGTAAAGAAATTCTTTACAACTGCCGCCGACGGCAAAAATTATCAAACCAGCTTCTACAACCTGGATGCAATCATCTCTGTTGGCTACCGGGTTAAATCTCACGTTGCCACCCATTTTCGCCAATGGGCCACCCGCCACTTGCGTGAATACATCATCAAAGGGTTTGTATTGGATGATGAGCGGCTGAAACAAGCCGGACAAGCCAATTACTTTGATGAATTATTGGCGCGTATCCGCGATATTCGCGCCTCGGAAAAGGTATTTTGGCGCAAGGTGTTGGATATTTACGCCACCAGTATTGATTATGACCCCAAAGCAGAGACATCGCAACAGTTTTTTGCGGTGGTGCAAAATAAAATGCACTGGGCGGCGCATGGTCACACCGCAGCGGAAATCATCGCCCAACGCGCCAACGCGCAACAAGCCAATATGGGCTTAACCACGTGGATCGGCCAGAAAATTCGCAAAGCGGATGTGGCGGTTGCCAAAAATTATCTTACTCAAGAAGAATTGGACACGCTCAACCGCATTGTCACCATCTATCTTGAGTTTGCCGAATTGCAAGCCCTCAGTCGCAAACCGATGTATATGGCCGATTGGATTGCCAAACTGGACGACTTTCTCAAACTCAGCGAGCGCGATATTCTTAACCATGCCGGTCAGGTCAGCCATAAAGATGCGTTGGCAAATGCCCATGCCGAATACGAAAAATATCGCCAACAACGCCTCAATGCGCCATCGCCGGTGGAGCGCCATTTTCAGGAAGCAGTCAACAAAACAAAGCGGATCGAAAAAACGACGAAGCAGAAACAAAAAGGGGATGAAAAATAATGCCCCGCCGCCGATGTCACCGCCCTGGAAGCGGAAATAGACCGGCTGGCGTACCAACTCTACGGCCTCACGGCAGAGGAAATCGCTATTGTGGAGGGGGGTCAAAGGATGAAGGATGAAGGCTGAATGATGAATATGGTATAATCTCTCTAAAGGTGACCTATGACAGATTTAGCGAAAATCAAACAAACTTTACAGGCCCAAAAGCCCTATCTGTATCAGGAATATGGCGTCACCGAAATTGGAGTCTTCGGCTCCTACGCGCGGGGTGAGCAAAACGTTGATAGCGATTTGGATATTTTAATCAGCCTGACCGACCCGCCCCGCATCAGCTTGTTAGGGTTGGTTGGCTTGCAACACTATCTCAGCGACCTGCTGGGGCTTAAGGTTGATGTGGCCCTGAAAGACAATCTGAAAAAGCGGATAGGCCGGCGCATTTTACAGGAAGTAGAAGCGATATGAGCAATGAGTTTCTGGACTATGTATATCCAATTTTACCCCCTCTAACTCCCCCTCGTGAGGGGGAGGATGATGCTTCCCCCCTCACGAGGGGGGATTGAGGGGGGTAAATGGACAAAGCCGAGATTGCCCTAACCGGGGTTGGTGGTTCGGCACGCCTTTGCGCCAGATTGGGACAAAATTTTTAATAACAAAAAAGTAAATATTCAGCGAACCCGCCAAAATGGGCGTTGGAGGCAGGTAATTGGTAATTGGTAACTGGTAATTACTAATAACCAATTACCAATTACTGGGTCATAGCCTTGACTTGAGCGGGTTTACTGAACTTTTACACAAAAAAAGGTACCGTGCTTTCTTTCAATTCAGGTGGGTTGCGCCAGCAAAATTGTGTGAAATTATGGTTGATTTTGCCCGCAACCACGGCACTGCGCCTCGTCGCCGCGAGGTTGGTTTTGCAATTGAAAGGTTCTGGTTATTCAAACAGGAGAAAATGTATCATTGCAAGCACAGGTTTCAATTGCTACCAATGCAATCTCTTGTTGGGTTTCATCTTCGTTCAACCCAACCTGCGTGATGGGAGGGGGTTAGGGGGAGGACAAGTGAGACTCCGGGAGCGCTATTTACAGCGGAGAAGTTTCAACAGGGTCAAAGGAAAAAACGGGGCCGTCTAAACAGGTGAGCCAGCCCTGACCTACCTCGCAACTGCCGCATACGCCAATGCCGCACCGCATCTGGGCTTCCCATCCCGCCTGAACCGGAATGTTTTCAGCTTTGCAGCGAGCGGCCACAGCTTGCAACATACCCGTTGGGCCGCAGGTGTAAACGGTTTTTGGCCTGATTTCTGAATCGGCCAGCACAGACGATATGGCATCCGTCGCCAGGCCCTGTTGCCCTACCGAACCATCCTCAGTTGTGAGCCACAGCGAGACGCCAAGCGATTTGAAGGCGTTAACCAGGAGTAAATCCGAGGCGCTGCGAGCGCCAATAATTGCGGAAACCCGGCAGCCGCTTGCCGGCGCGCGTCTGGTTAAAAAATGCAGCGGCGCAACCCCGTATCCCCCGCCGATGAGTAAAATGTGCCCAGAGGAGTCGCCAGAGAGGGAATAACCTTTTCCCAACGGTCCTCGCACCCAGAGCCGGTCTCCCGCCTGCAAATTGTGCAACGCCCGGCTAAACGGCCCTACGGCGGCAACGGTCAAGCTGATGGGGTTATTGTTGGCTAAACTAAAGGGTTTGTCCTCCATACCGGGCAGCCAGGCCATCACAAATTGGCCGGGTTGGGCGTCTAAAGCGCCGTCCAGAATAAAGGTTTTGGTGGTGGCGTTTTCTACTTTAATTTCGTTGATTTTGAGGGCTTGGGGTAGACGGAGTTGATTCATTTCAAACTTCGACCTCGCATCGCCTCGATTGATGAAATATCGTATTGCTCCATAAAATCGACCAACTCCCGCCCAATCTCCTGCATTGCCGCTACCCCCCGATAGTAAACCGCCGACCCAATTCCGACCACGCCGGCTCCGGCCATTAACATTTCGGCGGCATCCCGGCCGGTGGAGACTCCGCCCGTGCCGATAATGGGGACCGAAACGGCTTGAGCAATTTCGTAAACACAGCGCAAGGCGATGGGTTTTAGAGCCGGGCCGGACATACCTCCAACGCGGTTATGAAGCAGCGGCCTGCCCGAAACTGCGTCAATTGCCATCCCCGGCATCGTATTGACAGCCGTAATGGCATCGGCTCCGGCCTCTACTACCGCCGCTGCAATGCGGGCAATACTGGGCACGTTGGGAGCCAGCTTAATGGCGATGGGGCCGGTAACGGCGCGTCTAACTGCTTCGGTCACGGCAGCCGCGCTCTCAGCGGCCCCGGCAAATGGCGTTCCAAACTCATCGCCGACGTTGGGGCATGAGATATTCACTTCAATCATATCCGGTTCAGCGCCGGCCACTATTTTGGCGACTTCGGCAAACTCAGCCACCGTTCCGGCAAAGATGCTGGCAATCAGGGGGACCTGGAGCGGCTGCAACCGGGCGCGAGTATCGGCCAGCGCTTTGGCTTCTTCTTTCGCGCCGGGATTGGTCAGGCCGATGGCGTTCAGTAAGCCGCCGCCAAAATCAAAGGCCACCGGATTGGGATGTCCGGCGCGGGGAACCGGCCCGCAGCTTTTAGCCGTGACCATTCCCGCCCCATTGTGGGCGGCTCTAACCATCAACGAGGCGCTGGTACCAATAATGCCGGAAGCCAGCACAAAAGGCGTTTGTAATTGGAAGTTTAAGAATTCACAGGCAAGTTTAGCGTTGTTCACGGTCTTGGTCAGTCGCTTCAAGATATTTTCTAATCGCCGTAACATCCTCTGCGGAAATCTGGTTTGCCTCAAGCAGAACGTCCAAAATCACTGATATTCTTAAGGCAGCGTGCAGGCGATACCCCTCTTTAGCCAGAGCTTCATT
>JAJRVO010000664.1 GCA_024277275.1 Chloroflexota bacterium | reverse complement strand
TTCGACCAAAGGGAGAAATCCCTAAAATGGCCCATTAACCAGGCTGGTTGCTGGAAAATCCAAAATTTGGGATGAGGTTTATCCAGCAAACGTTTTGCCTAACAAACAGGCTGTTAATTGTTGCGCCGTAGGGGTTTCTCGGCTTGCAGCCTCGAAATGACATGTGGCGTGTACAATAACGCCAAAACTAAAAAGACAAAACACAAAGAACCCAGAGCAAACACAAAGAACTCAAAGAGTCTCTGCGAACTTTGTGAAATTCTTTGTGAACTTTGTGTTTAAAGTTCTTCCCCAATCTGCAAGAACCTGTTTGCTAACGCATTTACTTTGTTGAAGTTGAATAGCCTGTGGCTGAATAAACAAAATGACCGAACCCTATTATTACACCCTATCTTCCGCGCCGCGACGCGTGCCGTGGCCCGTGCGCGGCCAGGTATTGTTTGGCGGCTTCTTTAATCAATTTGGCTGGCTCTGGTTAGGGTTTAGCCTCATCTTTGTCTGGATATTCGGCTTGAGCGCCGATGTAACGCCTCTCTTCTTTGCCCTGCGCCAAACAGATACCGCTCGCGGCATTGTGTCTGCCGTGGAGATGACAAACGCCTCTGAAAACGAAACCGATATTTACGCCAATCGCTATTCTTTCAGAGTCGAACGCTTTGAAGCAGAGTACCAAGGCGTATCTTACACCACGGGCAACCCCTTTAGCGCAGGCCAGGAAGTGACGGTAGAGTACATCAGCAACGACCCAAACACCTCGCGCATTGAAGGCGCGCGCGGCGGAATGTTTAGCCCGTGGATATTGTGCATCGTCGGCGTCTTCCCTGCAATTGGGTTGGGCTTTCTGATTGCCGGCTTAAGGCAAGGTATCAAGGGCAACCGGCTGCTGACTCGCGGATTGGTTGGGTGGGGGACTCTGATCTCAAAAGAACCAACCAACACCAGAATTAACAATCAAACCGTTTACAAGCTTACCTTTGAATTTACCACCGACGATGGCCGCACGGGGGAAGCTGTCGCCAAAACCCACCAACCCTACGTTCTGGAAGATGAGCCTAAAGAGCAGTTGCTCTACGATCCCTACAATCTCTCTTATGCAGTAATGCTCGATGACCTGCCGGGCGCGCCCGACATAGACGAACTGGGCAACATTCAGGCAGTCAACTTTGGCCGGAGTATCCTCCCCATTGTTTTACCGGCCCTGGTGTTGATTATCCACGGCACTATCTTTCTTTTTGTAATATTAGGTTTATGAAGTAGGGCCAGGCAAGACTAAACGTGGTTTGTTTGCACTAGACCATTAATCGGACTTGCTCCGCTCTTTTGCCTCTGGTATACTCCCACTATTCTTGAAATAACTGTAACCATTCAGCTTGTTATGTCATTCTGAGGCCATAGGCCGAAGAATCCCCATACGGTATAACTTTGCCTCGCTTTTGGAGCATTTCATGGGGATTCTTCGCTCAGAATGACATGGCCTGAGCCGTTACAAATAACTGCAAAACAATCGAATGACCAATCCAGTTTCTATCAAATTTGGCGCTGATGACGTACTTGGTCGCTATCGACGGCTTTCGCTTTAATTTGGAAGACGGCGGCCGGCTCATTGTCCGTTTCTCCGGCGCCGAGCCGCTGCCGCGTGTTTATTGCGAGACAATTATGGAGATTGGGCGCTGGAGTTACTGGATGCGGGTCGAGAGTTAGCGGGGATTTAAATGCTGATAGACTCGCACTGCCATTTGACCTTTAACGCCTTTGATGAAGACCGAAACGACGTTTTGGCTCGCGCCGCTGAAGCCTAAATTGTTGCCATTATTAACCCGGCCACCAACCTGGAAGACAGCCGGCAAATTGTCGCTATGGCCGAAGAAACGCCTAATTTCTATGCCGCTGTTGGGTTTCATCCTAACGACACGGCGAATTTTGACTCGTCGGCTTTGGCTCAACTGCGGGAATTGGCCGCTCACCCCAAGGTGGTAGCCATTGGCGAAATTGGGCTGGACTACTACTGGGATAAGGTCCCGCATCCGGTTCAACGCCGGGCGTTTGAACAGCACCTGGCTCTGGCCAAAGAAGTGAATAAACCCGTCATCATTCACCAGCGCGAGTCGGCGGCGGACACAATGGCCATACTGCGCCAGTGGGGAGCGGGGCAAAACCATCCCGGCCTGACGCTGCACTCTTTTTCCGGTGATTTGACTATGGCTCAGGAAGCCATAGAACTGGGTTTTTACATCGGCATTAGCGGGCCGGTGACTTTTAAGAATGCCCGTAACCTGCCCGGTATTGTTGCAGCGATGCCGCAGGAGCGGTTGCTGGTCGAGACAGACGCGCCCTTTTTGTCGCCCCACCCATTCCGGGGCAAACGCAACGAACCGGCCCGTGTCAAGCTGATAGCAGAGCGCATTGCCGACCTGCAAAAGCGACCATTCGCTGAAATGTGTCGATATTTAACAGATAATACAATTTCATTATTTAACATAACCGGGGAGTAGGAAGTAGGGAGTAAGCAGTAAGAGCGTGTTTCTTAAATCGTGTGGGCCAGACCGCAGAGGTTTCTAAAGCCCATTTTAACTGTAAGTCAGGGTCATAATCAAGGCAAATTCGCTTGAAAATATCTCGCAAAAAACCTCTGCGGTCTTTAAGAAACACGC
>JAJRVO010000663.1 GCA_024277275.1 Chloroflexota bacterium | reverse complement strand
TTGTTGTGACAAACATAGGGTTCTCCTTTTTACAAATGGACTGCCAGCCTAATTTACCACATTGTTGACATAATGGCTATATCCAAATGGGCCGATAACTCATAAATAGAGTAACCACAGAAAACGTCAGAACTAGAAAAGCGACACCGGAACAGGTGTGGACTGTTCTAGCCGATGTTACGCGACTGCCGGATTGGGCTTATACCGAAGGTCGGTTTCCCTACCCGGTTGAGGGTAAATATGGCAGCGACCAAACAGAAGGCCCCGATACCATCTGGATTGGGATATCGGCGGATGGGCAGGTAGCCACCCAAAAGATTACCGCCTGGGAACCGGCCCAAAAGTTAGCCTACGAGTTACAGGAAACAGAAAACGCCCCTTTGCAAATGGCTCAAAGCAACACCTTTAACCTGGAACCATCGGGCGAAAACACCAAAGTTACCTGGATTGTAGATTGGGAATTGACCGGCGGCTTCTCGCTCAGTTAGCTGCTAATTCGTTTTACCGCCAACGGCGCTTTTGAAGAGATGATGTCCGGTTCGCTGGAAAAACTGAAACAACTCGTCGAAAAAGAAGCGGCTGAAACGGACGCTCCTCCGTCCAAAGCAAGCGAACAAAATGATGATGCCGATACAGAGGATGGGGATTGAATGTACAAATTCAGTGAACCCGCTTCCATCAACGAATGTTAAACAAATAAACAAATGAACGCCGGCCGATATTCGTTTATTCGTTGGCTATTCGTGGACGGTATTGGCTCAATTGACGATTTTACTGAACCTACAATCAAATTAACCAAGCTGTGTCATTTTGACCTGCTTCAGCAGAGCCTCAACATCACTACGCTCAAAGCGACCCGGCAAGTCGCTGAGAGCATTGGCCGAGCCGCAGGCCACCCCAAAGGCCAGCGCTGCATCAATGGTTTGCGTCTCCAATTGAGCCACAGCTAATCCCGCCAGCATCGAGTCGCCGCTGCCGACAGTACTGATTATCTTAACTGATGGCGGTCTGGCTTGCCATATCCCTGCCGGGGTAACGACCAATGCGCCCTCGTCGCCAAGTGTCACTGCCACCAACGCCGCGCCCCGATTCAGCAGCGTTTGTCCGGCCTCGACCAGGCGGGCAAGCGATTGGTTGCCAGACCCCATTTCCAATCCGGCGGCTAACTCCAACTGATTGACTTTAACGCATAAACCTTCCGGTTGAGCCAGGGTTGCAGCTAAAGCTGGTCCACTGGTATCCACGTAAATTGCTCGTTCAGCCGTTGCCAGCGAACGAGCCAAAATCCCCAACGCTTCCGGCGCAACCCCTGGCGGCACACTTCCGGCAAAAGTAACCGCCTGCGCTTTCTGAGCCAATTGCCGCACATACGCCGCAAAACCGGCCCAATCCTCTGCCGACAGCGTTGGCCCTTGTTCATTGATTACCGTTGCGTCGCCGGTATCGTGATTAATCAAGAGACAAGTACGGGTTTCTCCAGCTTTCAACCAATGCCAATCGGCGGATAAGTCCTCAGTTGCGGCTAAATCGGCCACAATTTGGCCGGCTTGTCCGGCCAGCGGCCCAGTCGATAATGCCTCGTAGCCTAATGTGCGGGCGGCCCGGCTAACATTTAGACCCTTGCCGCCCGCTGCCAAATGCACCTCGGTGGCACGATGTACCGCACCCACGGTCATTTGGGATACATGCAGCGTCCGGTCAATGGTTGGGTTAGGGGTAACGGTGAGGAACATAACTTAACCCATAAGGGGAATCTTAAAATCTGTTACAAAAATGTCTATTCGTCTTGCGCTTGCAGCGGATCCAAGACCCGCGCCTCAAGCCCATAGTCGCCGGGTACGCAGACCCGGCTAGAGCAAAGAAATAGCATGGCGGGCGGATAGTTACACCTAATTTATAAAATGCTCGGCTTTCAGTTCAACAAATTCGGCCAAAAAGCGACGCTCCATCTTTTGCCGGGCATCAACCGGCAACAACGAGGCCCGGACAGCATTAAGGACTAGACGCTCGATTGTTTCTGTGCCAAATTTAAAGGCAGCGGCGATAGCAAGATATTCATCGGTCAGGGTGGTATTGAACATGGGCGGGTCATCGGAGTTGAGGGTTACGTACAGCCCCTCGTCAAGCAAACGTGGCAATGGATGGCTGGATATATCGGGCACAACCTTTAAACAAACGTTGCTGGTAGGACACACCTCCAACGGTATCTGGCGCGAGCGCAACTCATCAACCAAAGCCGGGTCTTCTAAACACCGAACGCCGTGTCCAATGCGGTCGGCGTGTAAGATACGCAACGCGCCCCAGATGCTTTCGGAGCCGACCGTTTCTCCGGCGTGAGGCACGCTCGGCAGCCCGGCGGCGCGAGCGCGGTCAAAGGCGGCCTTGAACTTTTCGGGCGGGTTGCCCACTTCCGGCCCGCCCAGGCCAAAGGCTATCACTCCATCTTCCATACCGCTTATGGCCCAGCCGGCAACAAGCAAGCCGTCATCCGGCCTGACGCTGCGCGGGATATCAATAACCACGCCCATCGACACGCCAAGCTCAACGGCGGCCCACGCTCTGGCCCGGTTGAGGGCGGCTAACTGGTCGTCAAAGGGGATTTTGCTCTGAAAATATGGGGTAAAAGCGGTATAGGTCACTTCGCTGTAGAGGATGTTTTGGGCGGCCTGCCCGGCCAGAAACTCGCGGGCTATTAATTCAACGTCATCCGGGGTGCGGATACACTTGGACAGAGCTACGTAAATCTCAATAAAGTGAGGGAAATCGGTAAAGGCGTACCACTGGCGCAAGCCGTCAACCGTATCGGCAGGCAAATCTACCTGATTACGTTGAGCCAGGGTCAACAATGTTTCTGGCCTAATTGAGCCTTCCAGGTGAACGTGAAGTTCTACTTTTGGCATGACCCGGATGAATGATTCAAGCGACATTGTGACTCCTTATAGCGGAAACCTTACCTCTCTCGAATGTAGGTCCCGTCGCCCCAAAAAAGAATGTAAACCTGTTTTTGGCTATCGCGCAAGATTACCCCGCCTTCAAATTTTTGCAGCAGAACGTCGACCTCATCATGCTCTTTCTCCGTGGCGTAGCCAATTGCTTTCTGGATTTCCAGATTCTCGCACCATATGCCGCCAAAGCCACGGACAGGTTGAATCAAATTGGGCGATGTTGGCTGCCGGATATCCGGGTCGCAACCGGCGCCGGAGGGGTTGAAATCGGTTTTGGTAATGAAATACCATTTGCCCTCATTGACGCCAATGGTCACCACAAACTCTTCAAGACTCCGCGACCAGAACATGTAACCATTTTCAAAGGTTTGTTCGGCGCCGCCGGCAACAGGTTCGCTCTGTTCGGGGCATCCAAGTCGCTCCCTGTATTTGTCCCAAAAGTCAAGCAATACCCCCTGGAGTTGAATCTGACAAGAGGCAACCTGGGTAGCGGCAGCCGTTTGCGTAGCTCTTACTTCATCCAATTGCTCTTGAATGGCCTGATATTCAGCCGTAGCTGTCTGGTTAGGGGTGGGGGTGGGGGTGATGGTTGGGGTATTGGTGGGGCCAATCTGTATAACCGGAGGAATAGTTGGGGGCGCGGTGGGCGATGGGGTTGGGGTGGCTTCCTTTTCCGCCAGGCGAGTGGCCAGACTACTTTCCAGAGCTGCCAGGGCATCCTGGGCTGCGGTAGCAGCCGCCTCTGCTTCACCCAGGCGGGCAACTGCCGTTACTCTGGCGGCTTCGGCTATTTGGCGGGCAATTTCTGCTTCTTTCTGGCGCGCTTCGGACAAGTCTTGAGCCTCAAGGGCTGCGGCTTCGTTGGTGGCGGCCAGCAGGGCGTTGGCTGCCGCTGTTGCCTTTTCCGCTTCGGCTGTTTCTTGGGCGTCAATAGCTGCGGCGGCGTTAGTGGCGGCCAGCACGGCATTAACTGCCGCTGTTGCCTTGTCCGCTTCGGCTGTTTCCTGGGCGGCAACGGCTGTTGCTTCGTTGGCAGAGGCAAGGCTGGCATTATATTGAGCCTCCTCGGCCCGATTGGCAGCCAGTGTAGCCAACCCGCCTACCTCTTGCGCCCGTTGAATTGCCTCAAAGCCGGACCACCCGGCGATAAAAGCTGAAATAACAGCGATGATACCCGCGCCTGCCATTAACCAGGCCCGCTTGCGCAGGCTGGCGCTGGCTTGTAGCTGCTCCTCGGCTCGCTTCTGCTGCTCCTGGGCCAGGGCTTGTGCTTGTTTCAATTCTTTCTGTTGTAACGCTTGCTCCTTACGGCTTTGAGCGGCTTGGCTGGCGGTTAAGAACTCTTTAACTAAAGTCCCCAGAGCTTGCCATTTAGCGGCTAAAGCCTCTTGCAAAGGTTGACCCTCCAGCAACTTGTTGGCTGCCCGGTCCGAGTCGGCCCATTCTTGAGCCATTTGAATAAGTGGCTGGGTTAAACGCCACTCCTGATTGGCCCGTAAAATAGGCTCAACAAAACGGTCGTGAACCAGTTCATACCAGGCGCCGCCGGTTCGCGTCTCGGAGCGGAGCAGATATTTACCGGCTAACAAATCGACCGCCCGGTTGTCTATCCCACCGGTTTGCCTTGCGCCCCGATAAACCGTACCCCGCGTATCGGCTTCAGTGATGAGCTGAGTTTCAAACCAGTTGCGGAGTTCAATCTCGGACACGCCGGTTTGATTGACGACATCAATCAGCGCTTGCTCGTAAAATTGGGCCAGGGCGGCGTCAACATCGCCCATTTCTTCCAGATTTTGCTGGGTGATTTGGCCCGGTGGTTGCTCTCTTAGATTCTCCCAGAGTTGATAGCAGACCACCTGCAACTGCACCGGCTCTACAAACTGACCCAGCGCTTCCTGAGAGAGAGATGCCTCTGCTCTGCTTTCAGGGAGAACTGGGCCTTGAACCCGAATTTGGCGGAGATTATCAACCAAATGTTGGGCGACTCCTGACGCAAAGGGTCGGCCATATTGTTCAGCCGGTTTTTCAATGGCTTCAAGGGCGGCTTTATACTCCATACGCTGCATATAAAAACGCGCCCGCATTTTACCCGGCAAAAGATGAGTGTAGGGATCCAGCAAAGCGGCATAATCTTCCCGTAAGGTCAACACCACCCACAACATAGGATCATCGGCCATAGCTTGATCCAATTGGCGGAAGAAACCTTCTCGCTCCTGCCATCGAGTCTGGTGAGCGGTAAAAATCTCCTCAAATTGATCAATAATTAAAACGTAGGGAGAGGGCTGATAATCCTCGCTTTCGGCATCGGCGGTCAGGTCAGCCGAGTCGTCATAGTAATAGTGCTGCCCGTCAAGGCTGGTTAACCGGGTTAAAAAGTCATACAAGGACATGTGGGTAAAACGTTTGGGGTCGCCATCGCTCTCATCCAGGCTAAGGATGAGGTTGAAGAGGAAAATATTCTCGACATCGGCAACACCCTCCGGCAACTCGCCGCTAACCCGGCTAATAGGCAGCGGCGCTAACCCGGCCTCCCGTAATTGAGGCGTTAGCCGGGCATTAATGAGCGAGCTTTTGCCCGCCCCGGATTGAGCATAGAATAGAACCAGTCGCTCGGAAATAACCAAAGAAAACAACTCGCGAGCTTCGCGCTCCCGACCAAAAAAGCGATTGCTTTCTGCCTGGGTAAAGGTACGCGGTCCCACATAAGGGTTATCGGGGGCTTGAGGCAGGCCGGCCTGCTGTATGGACAAATCCAAAGCCGGCGCCGGTACGCTCATCAAAGTGGTATCCACGCCGGGTACGGGCGGCGGCGTCAGGCTGGGTTTGGTATCCGCGTCGGGCAATTGCACGGTAAATGAAGAGCCGCCAACCCGAATAACATCGCCATTACTCAGTGGGGATGGTTTGGTCAGGCGTTGATTGTTGACGAACGTGCCGTTAGCGCTCCCCATATCTTGAATAAGGCAGCGATCGGCCTCCCAGGTAATGGCGGCATGATGGCGAGATACTTTGGGATCGTTTACCAGCACAACGGTATTGCCAAATTTGCGCCCAATTGTCACAAACTCTTGGGTCAGGGGAAACACCTGACCAGTTTCCTGCACAATCAAAGCCGCTTCGGTTGTTTGCTCCATTGTTTGTTCCTTTTCAAATAACGTAACTATCCAGCCTGACCAAACAAAGGCCGCATCTTGCGGGTAATTAGTAAATGGTAAATAGTAATTAGCCCAAATCACTATTTACTAATTACCAATTACCGGCATACAGAACCTTTGTTAGAAAATAGCTAAACAGTTACCAAATCTCTATCCCTCTACGCCCTGACGCAGTTCTTGAGTATATTGATGAATATTGCCCCAGTAAACCTTAAACTCAAATTCTCCCAGATATTTTTGCAGGTAATTTTTTTCTACCTCGCTGGGCACCAGTTGAATAGAGACGCTGGTTTGCTGCAAGGGACGGGGCTTGATGAGTCCCCAAAAAAGGACTCTAAAATCCCAACTGCGCAGGCCGTACCCCAGCAGCGCCAGCGACGAGTCGGCCATTGCCTGGCGCACGCGCCGGGGGATGGGGTCGTCCCCCCGGCCCACATTTTGCGAGATAGCGACCAGGAATTCCATATAATCGTCTTCGGTCAACACCAGAGAGGCCGGATGCGCGTCGATGCCGTGCAAGTGGTAAACCAGCGGTTCTTCTTTGCCGGGTTGATAATCGCCGTCAAGAACAGAAGGGATGCTCTCTAAACCCTTGTGCCACCGGCAAATTTCGGTTCGGGGGTTTTTTCCGACTCGCCGTAGCGCGGCTTCGATAAAGTTGTGATAACTGGTTGTCAGGTAGATGGGCAGGGGGAATTCGGCCAAAATCAGCAAGGGATCAACCTGTCCCTGGTCAAAACGGGGATAACTTAGCCGGTTGGCAAATTCTGAAAAGATTAAGTCATCAAATTCTTCTTCAAGCTCCGCCAGCACGTCCTCAGACACACCTTCACGCTCGGCAATGTCGAACAACCTGTTTTTGATAAAGTTGATGTAATCCTCTTTAACGGCCCGGGGGTCGGTGACGCTTTCATCCGTTACGCTGGTAAATTGAGCCATCTGAGGCAAACACTCTTTATTGGCCAGAGGATAGTTGACGTAGGCGGCATAAGCCTCAACCAGCGATTTATGCCCATCCAAGACAAGGTTGTTGCTGACAACGTTGCTAATCAGGGGTACAACCTTGCCGGCCTTAATCCGCTCAACAATAGTTTGCTGCCAGGTTCTGGCAACTTTCTTTTGGCCGGTTCTGATTCTTGGCATAGATTGGTCTCCATTCTCGTTTCCACTTTGGAGTTTGAAAACAAGGTGAAATATTAATCCTTGCAAAAGGAGTCAAAAAGTGTATTTTTTGACTCCCAATCAAATCTCTAAAACTACGCGGAAACCGCGCCACTTGATTTTGCTATCCGGGTCAGAGGCGCTGCGGGCGGCAGTTGTTGCCCTGGCTTGATTATCACGAAAAGAGCCGCCTCGGTGAACGCGGAAGACCCGGTGCAGGCGTTGATCGGCGTTTAAATCTTCCCGCCCATCATGGGCTTGATAGGGATAAGAAAAATCACTCCGATTTAAATTGCTGCCCCAAAGGGTACTGGTCCATTCTTGTACATTACCGGCCATATCTGCGCAACCAAAAGGGCTATCCCCTTGCGGTGAATATGCGTTAACCGGCGTAGAGTCTTTAAGGTTGGCTTCTTTGGTATTGCTCCTGGCTTTGTCAAACTCATTGCCCCAGGGATACCGGCTTTTGCCCTCGCCAACCCAGGAGGCGGCTTTTTCCCATTCGGCCTCGGTGGGCAAACGGTAGGTTCTATCCGTTTCCCGGCTCAACCATTGACAATAAGCCAGGGCATTGTGCCAACTAACGCCCACCACCGGATGTTCGAGTTTATCTTCGGGCGGCTGTTGCAGAAACCAACCGGCTTTTTTGGGGACCTCCTGCTGCGGCTCCCGTTTGATGAACTCAGCGTACTGGGCATTTGTAACCGGATATTTGCCAATTCGGTAAGCAGGCAGGTTGACCTCGTGCTGCGGCGTTTCTTCATCCGGCACGTCTTGACCCGGTTGGCTGCCCATTAAAAATGGACCGGCGGGAATGAGGATGGTTTCAGGCTCAAAGGGGAGTAACGGTTTTTCCGGCTTAAGCGTGTCCAGATTGATGCTTTCAACATTGCCGGCTATCAACAGGGGCCGTAAGTCTGCCTTTAATTGTTTTAATTCCGACTCGGTCAATTCAGTTGCCAGCGCGTTTTCAACCAACTCAATAGCCGTCTGGTGATCTTCTATTTCGTTGAGCAGTTTAATATCGGTAGAGCTACCCTGTTTGGCCGCTTTTTGTTTAAGGATTTCCAGGTTTTTGTAGGTTCGCAACAGCAGTTCTTTGAGGGTCATAGCGTAGCGGTCCTTTTTTCTAGCAAATAGAGATGATTCGGTAATTGTTTGGAGCGTTTTGGTCAACCGGACGAACGACGATAGACGAACGACAAAAGCCCGGCGTTATCGTTTTAATCGTCCGCCGTCGTTCGTCATTCATCTTTTTTAACGTTGAATTACCGAATCCTTTCAATTAACTTAAGTCTAGCACAACCGGGTAATATGGTCTAATCAGGCAATTTACCTGTCCCGAAATTGCCTTACAAACTCCTCAGTCAGCCGCATATATTTGTCGCCATATTGGCGGCTGGGTTCAATGTAAGTACCCTCAACCCACTCATTAAAACTGGCGACGATGAGCCAATCGGGATTGCTCTCCAGGGCGGCGGCAAAGGTGGCCTGATACACCGCCCCATCCGCCCGATCCAGGCGATGGGAGGTATTATCGACACGGACATCGGGTTTGCAGCCGGAGCGCAGATCGTCCCAGCCGGGGCTAATGGTAGCTATCCAGAGCTTGGGTTGGCCTGTCTGTTGTTCCCAGGCCCGGACTCGCCCGGCCCAGCGCGGGCTTTTTTGGTAATCGTGCGGATAAGCCGCGTGGCTGATTTTAAAGACGTACAGCCCATCGAACACGTTCAGATAAGATGGGTCCAGCCCTTCGGCAATCCACCACGTTTGCCGCTGCGGGTCGACCTGATCCCGCACCGTAGCCCAATATTGCTGCGGGGTCAGGCCGCTGCCGGCCGGGGTGCGGTAAACATCGGTAAAAAAGATGACCGGCTTGCCATCGAACCGTAAAAAGTTGGGGTGGACGCTATGCCGGTCCATAATGTAGCGGAGCGCGCCGGGAATATCGTGCGGAGAGCCGTGCCAGATATGGTGCGAGAAAACCACCGTCGAGGCAAAATCAGAGCCTTGAGACTGGGCCAGCAGCGCGCTAAAGTTACGGTCGGTTGGGTCGCCCGGCGCAAACCAGTGCAGGGTAAAGCCGTTCAGTCCAACCTCGCGGGCTATCCGCACGTGACGGGCGATGGCTGCCGGGTCGTCGGAGTGGTAAGGCTCCAGCGGTTTATCGCCCGCGCTGATGTTGCAATCGTCCCAGCCGTTGCCGTTGAACCAGGCAAAGTAGTGGGCCAGTACCAACCGGGAATCGCCGTTGTACGACATGGCCTGCCCCGGCTGGGCAGAAACCATAGACTTTGCCCGCGCCTGGGATACTATTTGCAAAAGGGCGTTTTGGGCCTCGCCGTTGCTTTTAGCAGATTCCCCTTCAATGGCTTGGGCGGTAGCGGTATGATGGTACGCCAGCGCCGGGATAACCCGCGTATTGGTCGGGGTCGGCGGGGCGGGGGTAGCGGTGGGCGAGGGCGGCGGTGGAGTGGCGGTAAAGGTTGAAACCGGGGTTAAGGGCGGTGTAGGGGTAGCGGTTGGCTCCGGCGTCCGCAACACAACCCTGAGATCGGAGTCCTCGCCAAGCCGGCTAACACCAACGGCAAAGCAGATAACAGCAACTCCCAGCACGGACAAAATAAACAACCACAATTTCCAATTGGCCTTGTCGTCAATAGGTTCTTTGGAAAACACAATGCCTCGCAACTTGTTTGATGGTCAAATTAATTTGATGGTCAATTGTACCATACAGTTGGGAGGCATTACAACAACATTGTTAAATTTTATGTCGACTTGTCCACTGTTATTCTTCAATTCCAGGCAAATGCCAATCACAAGAGTCAGCCACAACAAATCCGGTGCTTTTGTCCCAGAAATGGGTCTGTTTTGGGACAATTCTGGGTCATTCAAACGCGATAAAATTTGGTATATTAAGACGTAAAGATTATTATGGCCTGAACATTCTCGTTACCAAACCAGAAACACTGGAAACGAGAAATTGAGAATAAAGCAGATTTAGGCTTTCAGGAATTTTTGTGTTTAGGAGTAATTTGATGAACAAGAATAGTTGCCGGGAATGTTCAATTAGAGAACGCTGCATCGACCAGAGTAACACCGCGGCTTACATAAAAAATATGATCCGCAATGCCTTTAACTCTCATACCGACACGGTATCGACCTGGGCACAGTTGCAAAAAAATTGTTTGTGGGTAATAGAGGCAGAAGCAAGCAAACGGAGGGAAAGAGAAGAATCTCAGTTGAGTCTTCGTTTGCGTCGGGCGCGCCAGGCTAATGAAGAACCAGACCAAGTCCCGGATGAAGAGGCAACTCAACGGGCTGATAAGACCAGACAAGACACGGTGATTATTCCCCTGCCAGAACCGACCACACCCGTTCCCCATCCCAAACCTGCCCCTATCATCTTCTCTGACCCAACTCAGGAAGAAACTCCGACCCCGCAGATGTTCCGCCCCGAAACTGATCAGCCTGAAACACCCTCAAAAACTGTTTTTAAACCTCAGCAACGAGTCGCTCCCAGACCTTCAGCGCTGTGGTGGCTAACCATTAATCATAGCCGGCGGCACATCTCGCTACCCACGTTTGGCAAGTTGCTGCTGGGTCGCTTTGATCCGCATTCGAACAGCCCCGTAGATATCGATTTGACCTACGAAGACCGAAACACGCTGTCCATTTCGCGGCGACACGCCCGCATTGTCGGCCTTGATGGACGACACACCATTGAAGACCTGGACAGCAGTAACGGGGTGTTTATTAATAGCGCGGAAATAGCGCCCTACCACCCTCACCGGCTGCAATCAGGCGACCACATTGCCCTGGGCAGTCTTGAAATGTTCTACGACAAGATACCCCCTGACTTTCTGGATACATTTGCCGGTGCGGACCAGGCCCGTCGCATTCTGTTCATTA
Organism: Chloroflexota bacterium; assembly: GCA_024277275.1. Classification (GTDB taxonomy): domain Bacteria; phylum Chloroflexota; class Anaerolineae; order 4572-78; family J111; genus JAJRVO01. The sequence continues at coordinate 1,368 of JAJRVO010000663.1, read as the reverse complement.
CGCACACCGGGCGCAAAATGATAATTTCTCCCCCCAACAATATTTTGATTGGCCGCTCCGACCCGGCTATTAACTTTGCGCCCAGCATAGACCTGAGCCACGACGGAGAAGTAGCGGCTTGTGTCTCTCGCCGCCATGCCCGGATTACCTGGAGCATTTATGGCCCGCATTTAACAGACCTCGGCAGCAGCTATGGCACCAGGCTCAACGGCGAAAAGTTAGACCGTAACCAGGTTGTTCTACTCAAACCCGGCGACCACATATCCTTGGGAGGCTGCGTGCTGGCTTACGATGTGGAAATGTAAGGATTTTTACTCAGCCATACCCTATCAATCGCGCTGTATTGCGGTTATTGGTAATTAGTAAATAGTAATTGTTTGCGAAAGCCTTAACCCCCAATTACCAATTACATCGCCCCGCCTACAACAACGTCACCGGGTCAATATCGACCCGCCAGCCCTGGGGTAAAGGCAAAAGAGGCCGCAGCACAGTCGCAGGGTCCTGAGCGCGGAGAAGGATGTGCCAGCGATATTGATTGCGCACCCGGCGCACGTAGCTGGGCGTGGGGCCGATAATCTCTACGGCAGGCAACCCCTGCCGCTCAACGTGTTTGCGGAGGCGCGTGGCTAACTGATGGGCAGCCTCGGCGCTGCGCTCCGGGCCGGGGCCGTGGTAAAGCAGCAAGGCCACCCGCTTAAAGGGGGGGTATCGCTGCTCTCGCCGAAAGGCCAGCTCCATTTGATAAAAACCCTCGTAATCGTGGTTGGCCGCAGCCTCAATGGGTACCTGGTCGGGATTATAAGTTTGGACAATGACCTTGCCCCCCAACGGGCTGCGACCGGCCCGACCCGCCACCTGCATCAGCAGTTGAAAGGTGCGCTCGGCGGCCCGGAAATCGGGCAGGTAGAGGGCGATGTCGGCAGAAATAACGCCGACCAGCGTCACCAGCGGCAAATCCAGCCCCTTGGCCACCATCTGCGTGCCGACCATTACGTTGGCCCGGCCCTTCATGAAGTGTTCCAAAAAAACGTGGTGACTGCCCTTTTGGCGGGTGGTGTCCCAATCCCAGCGGATAGTTTGGGCCTGGGGAAACATCCTTTTGACCGCCTCCTCCACTCGCTGCGTGCCCAGCCCAAAAAAGCGAATACGATCGCTCTGGCAATCCGGGCAGTTTTCCGGCGTTTTGGCCCGATATCCACAGAAGTGACAAACCATCAACTCGCCACTGGCGTGGAAGGTCAGCGTAGTCTCGCAACGAGGGCAAGCCATCACGTAGCCGCAATCCCGGCAAACAACAAAGGTAGCCGCACCCCGCCGGTTGAGAAAAAGGATGACCTGTTCGCCGCGCTTGAGCGTGTGGTGGATGCC
>JAJRVO010000662.1 GCA_024277275.1 Chloroflexota bacterium | reverse complement strand
CTTGTCGGAAAAAGACCGCAGAGGTTTCCAACAGTCTCTTAATTGGCAAAGTTACCTTAGTTATCCGGCCAATTTGCTGACGAAACCACCTTTAAAAACCTCTGCGGTCTGGAAATTTCGACTTCTCCGACAGCCTGCTAGCCGGGTCCGCGACCCGGCGATTATGAACGCGGGTCACGGACCCGGCTAGAGCGCAAGCTGAACAATTACCTTCACCACAAACCTCAAAATACAGGACTAAAGATGCCAACAACAAATGGTCGTCGTAAAGAATCGGAGATACAAGCTGCTGAAGGACCGGCTGACCCGGAATTAGAGTCGCTTATTGCGCCGCAAGGCTACAGCCCGGAACTGGTTGATGATGTAGCTACTATGGAAACACCCGCCCAACAACGCCGGGCGGCTATTCGCTTTCTATTGGGGCTGGTTGCGGTGGTAGCCATTGGTTTTTGGTTTTGTACGCCGGCTAATCTTGTCATCCCTGAATTTGCCCCGGCTCCCTTCGACATTCATCAGCGCCCCTCTCCCCCATCCAACAAATTTCTGGAAGATGTCATCCCCAAAACCGTTGGCAGTTTTAAGCTGGTCGATTTAAAAAAAGAACAGGTTTTTAAGGAACCCTACACCGGGGCAACCGTGGTCCGGGCAACTTATGTGGACGACATCGGCGACCCGGCCAGCGTAGTTATGATTGAGGCCGCCTCTTATATCAATGCCCGTCGCTACCTGGAAAATTACAAGACCCTGTTAAATCAGCAAACCGAAATTACAGAGTGGCAAGAAAAACTGTACATCCAAGAGAACTTTATCCGGTGGGCAGCTCCAAACTTTGCCGACCAGGCTTATGGTCTGGCCTGGAATAACGGTCGCTACTTTATCGCCGTAACCTCCCCCATCAGCGCCGCTCAACAAGAGGTAGCGGCAGAGTTTCCGTATTAACCTCACTTTGAATTTAACCCCTTCAAAGGTATAATTATTTTTTGTAACTTTAACTATAAAAATTCCAAAGGGCGTATGAAACAAAACTACCGATATATTGACCAGGCCAAAAAAATAATTAGCCAGGAAGAGGGCGTTGTCTTGAAAGATTGGGGGGGCAAACTGCCGGTGGCTCTGGTTTGGCCCAACAGCTACCGGGTCGGCATGAGCAGCCTGGCCCTGCACATACTTTACCGCCTCTTTAATGACGAGCCGGATGTAGTTTGCGAGCGCGTTTTCTTTGGCGACCAAAACCCTCCACACCGCAATGAGCCGGTGATGTCGATAGAGTCGCAACGACCGTTGGATGAGTTTGGGGCGGTGGCTTTCACCATCTCATACGAAATGGATTATTTCAACGCGGTTCAGATGCTGCGGCGGGCCGGTTTTCCTATCCTGGCCGAGGGCCGCAACGAAAATTGGCCGCTGCTCATTGCCGGGGGGCCGGCAGTCTACACTAACCCGGAGCCGTTAGCCGCCATCTTCGACGCCATTGCCATTGGCGAAGGCGAAGGCATTGTGCCGCCGCTCATCGACGCCCTGTGGGAAATTAATAACGCCCCCCGCGCCGAGGCATACCAGCGACTGGCCCAGATAGATGGAATGTTCGTTCCGGCCCTTAACCAGGGCGACGAGCATGTTCCCAGGGTGTGGGTCAAAGATATTGGAACTCGGCCCACCGTCACCCAGATTTACTCAAACCGTTCCGAGTTTGGCAACCGAACTTTGATAGAGATTGCCCGAGGGTGTGGCCGGGGATGTCGCTTTTGTATGGCCGGTTACGTTTACCGGCCTTTTCGTGAGATGCACATCGACACGGTGCTGGCTGCCGCCCGGCACGGTCTCAAGCATCGGGACCGGATAGGGTTGGTCAGCGCGGCGGTCAGCGACCATAGCTGGATTGACCAACTGGCCATAGAGTTGCGCAAAATGGGCGCTCGCTTATCGGCCTCCTCTATGCGGGTCGACCCGATTAGCGAGCCGCTAATCAAAGGGCTGGCTGAGAGCGGCAATCAAACCTTAACCATCGGTCCCGAAGCGGGCAGCGCGCGTATGCGCCAGGTCATTAACAAGCCGCAGTCCGACGCGCAGATTTTGCATGCCGTAGAGTTGGCCGCCAAGTATAACTTCCCACAGTTAAAGATGTATTTTATGGTCGGTCAGCCCACGGAGACAGAAGAAGATGTAGAGGCCATCGCTCAACTGGCGCTGGCCGCCCGAAAGATATTTCCGCGCAACATTGCTATCAACGCTACCCCTTATGTACCCAAAAGCCATACAGCATTCCAATGGATGGCTATGACGCCCATTGAAACGCTGGAAACGCGAATAAAATATCTGCAAGATCGACTCAATCCCAACGGCGTGGCCGTTCGCAGCGACAGCCCAGCCTGGGCCGCTGTTGAGGGCGCTCTGGCCCGGGGCGACCGGCGATTGGGCCGAGTACTGGCCCGGATGCAAAAAACCAACCTCCGCGAGTGGCGGCAGGCTTTAGAAACTGAAGGTTTAAGCCAGGATGACTTTTTACGCGAACGCCAGTTGGATGAACGGTTACCGTGGGAAACCGTCACCACCGGCATCAGCAAAGCCTTTTTTAGCTGGGATTTACGCCGCGCAGCCCGCAACGATTTAACCGTTGCCTGCCCTCCTGCCGGTTGCCTCAAGTGCAACGCCTGCGACGAGGAGTGGGCGCTCCGTCCCAATTACCAGGACGCTCTTGGTCCCAATATGGGAGCGTATGGGGATAATTTTATTCCGTTACAGCAGTAATTAGTAATTGGTGATTTGAGCTAATTACCATTTACTAATTACCAATCACCTGTGGGCAGAACGTCATATCTAGTCCAAGCTTGGCAACTGCCAGGGTATAACCAGTTACTTCTCTTTAAACAGCAAAAAGCCGTCACAACTATAATTGACGGCCTTGCTGCTACAACTATTCGGTTATTAGGTTTATCAACGGGGGGATTTTCCCTAATTCACCGAGCAATCACTTGCCAAAGATGCTAAACCAGCTTGGTCAAGTCTTCGGCAGCGCGTTTCATATCCAAGAAAATCAGGCCCAACTTCGCGTCGCCGCGAGCAAGGGCGGTGAGAACGGCATCTTCTCCAATAGACATCAAAATTACGTAGCCATGATCGCCACGGATGTAAACCTGATCCAGAATGCCGCGCCCCAATTCGCTGGCGATTCTCTCGCCAAGAGAGAGCATTGCCGCCGACATTGCCGAAACACGATCTTCTTCAACATCAGCCGGGAGAGAGGAGGCCATAATTAACCCATCCACGCTAACCACTGCAGATGCTTCAATATCGGCTGTACCGGCTTGCAGGTCTCTTAATCGGGATATCATTTGTTCAGTACGGGATGCCATTGTTATTTATTTCTCCTTTCAAAATCAAAAAGAGGGGTTACGACTCATCAATTTTTGGGTGGTAGAGATTTTGAATTATTTTGTAATTATTATATTTAGGCGGGGTAAAGTTATGCTTAAAAATACAGCATCTTTACAATTTAACCCAATCCTTAAGGCTGAAATCATAATAGCACAAGAAAAAAACTATGTCAATGTGTACGGTTAAACTACTCTCCGCGCTATCGCTCCACAAAAAGAGGGTCAGTCGATAAAAGTGGGATAAAATCCTGGTCTAATATGATTATTAAAGACAGTATCCCTAATTTGACTGCATAATT
>JAJRVO010000661.1 GCA_024277275.1 Chloroflexota bacterium | reverse complement strand
CTAGCGGATAGCGGCCCGCTTTTTTGTTGCCCTCCGGGTATCTTCTCAATAACTTGGGGGTAACTTTGCGCAGACCGCAGAGGTCTTTAAGACCTCTGCGGTCTTTACCCCGGATTATTGAGAAGATACCCCTCCGGCACATCCCATAATACGCCAAGCCTACAATTAACCCCATAAATAACACGTTTGGGGTATGACACTAATACCATCTTGCTGCTATGCTACAGGTGTAGGAGGTAATTAGTGATGAAAGCAGTCAAACAAAAACTTACGCTGGATCAACCCGCAACCTATCAAATCAAAGTGCCGGGACACCTCGACGAGAGTTGGTCGGATTGGGCCGGAGGGATGACGATTACGCTCGAAAGCGGAGACGATGGCCCGCCGGTTACCACCTTGACCGGCGTCGTCGCCGACCAGGCTGCTTTGCAGGGTCTGCTGCGCCGGCTCTATTCTTTGGGCTTGCCGTTGATTTCGGTCAACTGTGTCGAGTGTGGCAAGACAGACGATGAACCATAATACCTTTTAAGAGAAAAAAATGAACACAACATCAACTACAAAAAACTGGGTGAGACGTTTATCGGCTGATGTGGCCTAAGGCTATGGATTTAGCAGATTAAGGAATAGCAAAATGGGTGTCATACAACACAAAATCTGGAATGACCTGTGGCATAACAAAGGCCGCACCATCCAAGCGGTGTTGACGATTGCCATTGGGGCCTTTGCGGTAGGGCTGACTCTGGGCGCCAGTGACTTGATGGGGAGCGGCTTTCAGGAGGCCTGGCAAAGTTCCTCCCCGGCGATGATTTCGCTTGAGGTTGACCCGCCGGTTGACGAGCAGATGTTAGACTCCCTCAAATCAATTCGGGGCGTGGTTGAGGTTGAAGGGGAATTGACCGCGCCCAGCATCAAATGGCGTCGCAGCCCCGATGAAGCGTGGACAGTCGCTCACTTAATCGCCCGCGACGATTACGATGACTTGAAGCTCAACAACATCAAGCTGAGAAGTGGCGACTGGCCCACTCGCGAACAAATGAGCGTTGAGACAGGCTACAACCTTCAGGCAGGTGATAGCGTCTATCTTCAGATAGATAACGAAACGGTGGTTGGCGACCGGACCCGATATGTTGAGGTGAGGGGGGTGATTTTTAACCAACTCCTGATGACCCCGGCCTACGGAGGCCATCCAACCTTTTATACCACCCGCAATCACTTTGCCGAGATAACGGGCCAGTCGGGCTTTAGAATTGTCCGGGTCACAGCAGCCGAGTTCGACCAAGCCGAGGTAACCGACCTGTCCAACCGTATTCAAGACCATCTGAAAAAGCAGAACATCGAGTCAAAGGGGGCCGGCGATGTATTTGGTAAAGCCGTCACCGACCCAACCCAGCATCCCTTTCATGAAATCATCGACGGTCTGAATTTTGTGTTGGTGGTTATGGCTTTCTTATCGCTGATTTTGGGATTGTTTCTTGTCTTTACCACGATGACGGCTCTTATCAGCCGGCAAACCAATCAAATCGGCATTATGAAAGCCGTTGGCGCAGGTAGCAGGCAGATATTACGTATCTATTTGAGCAACGTGTTGGTTTACGGCAGCCTGGCTCTACTGCTGGCCTTGCCCCTGGGAGCAATGGGGGCGTATGGGATTTATGCCTCCTCGTTGACTGTTTTTGGACTTATTCCCGGCCCGTTTGAGGTTTCGCCGCTGGCAATTGTGACCCAAATTGTGATTGCGTTGGCAGCCCCGCTACTGGCCGCCATTGTACCGGTCACAGCCGGGGCGCGCATCACCGTACGCGAGGCCATCGGCAGTTATGGGTTGGGCGGTACAGTCGGGCTGCTGGAGAAGTTGCTGGTCAAATTCCAATTTATGCCCCGGAAACTGGCTTTGATGATTAGCAACACCTTTCGCAACAAAGGGCGAATCGCCCTGACCTTGCTGACGCTGACCGGCAGCGGAGTCATCTTTATAACCGTGATGTCGGCCGGGGTATCGCTCAACTACACCTATGACGATTTATTGCGGTCAATTTTCAGGTTCGATGTAACCTTGACCTTTGAAGATGAGCAGCGCCTTAGCTACGTCGAGTCACTAACGCTAACCTACTCTGATGTAGAGGCCGTGGAAGGTTGGGCCATTGGGGATGCCTCAATCAGGCCCGCCACCCCTCAGCTCAAGAAGTCGAACAATGATAAAACAGCCGTTGTTTTTGGCGTGCCGTTACCAACGGCCCTATACGGCCCGGAACTACGGGCCGGTCGATGGCTTCAGCCGGATGGTACCCACGCCGTTGTCCTCAACCAGCAGTTGGCCCAAGAAGCGGGCGTTGGGGTGGGGGATTGGATTACCTTCGACTATGGCGTCCAGGGGGAATCTGATTGGCAGGTGGTCGGGTTGGTGTTTGATGCGTTTATGAAGCAGTCGGCGCACGTGCCGCGTGATACGCTGCTGCGGGAAACCAACAGCGTCAACAAGGCAAATACTGTGTTAGTTGGGTTGCGTCGTCATGATGCGGCCGGCCAAACTGCCGCCGCCGAAGGGCTGCGAAACTACTTCGAAGCTCACCAGATGAAAGTTAGTACCAATTCCATCTTTTTTGGTGTCAACACGGTGCAAGATCTCATCAAAATGGCCGGGCAGGAAATTAGCATTATTGTGGGCTTACTGAGTATGATGGCCATTGTTATGGCCATTGTGGGCAGTATCGCTCTGAGCGGTGTCCTATCCATCAACGTTATGGAACGACGACGAGAAATCGGCGTGATGCGGGCCATCGGAGCCTCGTCTGTGACCATTGCCGGCCTGTTCATTGGAGAAGGGCTAACCTTAGGCCTGCTCAGTTGGCTCATCGCCCTGCCATTGAGCCTCCCGGCCAGTTGGCTGATGAGTGAAGCTCTGGGAGTGGTTGTAATGAGTGAGATTGTCTACCGGTCAGCAATTCCCGGTTTGACAATTAGGGTATGAAAATTGTGCAATTGTGGGCATTTCAGAGCAGAATTTCCAGAATGATAGAATTTTGATTCGTTAATTCTGCCAATTCTGCTCTTACGCCGACAAAAATCAGCCCGTCT
>JAJRVO010000660.1 GCA_024277275.1 Chloroflexota bacterium | reverse complement strand
TTGGAGCAAGACCGACAACAGCGACGAGCAAGGCTGCCAACTATACGCGGTTGTGGGCAAACTCGATACCACCCCAGAGATACGGTTGCGTCTTGGACTTTATGGCGTTTGGCTGCCTTTGCCGGTAACGGCCGTTTTCACAGGAAGCGGCCCTTTCAAAGATTTCTATTCAACGAAGGAGAATTAAATGAACGCATCCCCATTTAACCGAAACAACAATGGCAATGGGCAGCACTTCCTGCATGAGGAAGATGATTCCCAGAGCGTTACCTTTGAACTGGAAGAGCCGGTGACAGTGAAAGGGTTTGCCGTGACATACGACCGCAAATTCAACCTGGGGAATTGGGAGAGCTTGCATGGGTCGATCACCATCTGGGTGAAGACCCAGGTATCAGAGGGAGAAGCATTCGACCTGCATCACGCCAAAGAGCGTGTGCGTCAGATGGCACGGGAAAATGTCCGGGCGCAGATGATACGACAGCGGGGAGATGACGAGATGGTTTTCCTGGGATTGAAGCCGCCCATTACCGGCGGCTCGGATCCTATTTATGTGCGTACCGTCAGTGTCAGCCTGACTTACAAGGTGAATCTGGGCAACTATCAGTCGATCACCCCTGGTTACACCGATTGGGCCGACGTGCGCTACGTTTCCCACAGCTCGGGCGAGTTACATATATCGCTATCCCGAATGTGGCAAAGCCTCTGGGCGAATGTTGAAGATGAGATCTCCCGCGCTCAGGGTCATGGCCCGACAGGGAAATTCTATGGCTATCCGGTGGTGACGGTTGAAGATTTAACGGCCGTCCGCGAAACGCCAGCGCCGAAACCAAATGGTCAGATGCTTCTGTCCAACGGGAGCGCGGTATGATGGCCGAGATGATCATCGAACCGACCTACCGGGCGCTGCTGGGGGACGTGGAACGGTTCCGCATTATGTTGGTGGGTGCTGGTGGTACCGGCTCGGCACTGGCCTCATGTCTGGCAAGCCTGGCCTATCATGCCGGACAAAAAGGGATTCAGGTGGAGTTGACGCTGATAGACCACGACATGGTGGAGATGAAGAATTGCGGTCGCCAAAATTTAGCACTCCAGTCGGCGATGGTCGGCAGCATTCCAAAGGTAGCGGATCTCGCGCTCAGATTGAATGCTGCTTATGGCCTGGATATTGTGTCGTGGCCAGAGAAGTACGAGGCAGGCATGGCAGCGCATTGGTTTGATGCCCACACCCGGCGTGGAAGCTGCGTCCATCTCATCATCGGCTGCGTCGACAACTACCGGGGCCGGCGTGAAATTGCGCAGACGGTTGCAGATTACAACGGGCGCGTGTGGGCTATTGACAGTGGCAATGATCTGCAGAATGGGCAGATTCTTATCGGCAATATGTCCGACCTCAGCCAGGTTAAACTGGATTCGATGGGGCTGTGCAATGGCCTTCCCTCCCCCTACATCCAGGAACCGGATTTATTGGAGCCTGATCCTGTTGAACAAAACCTGTCATGCGCGGAGCTGACGTTGGCCGAAGAACAAAGCCTGATGGTCAACCGCATGGCGGCTGTGGTAGCCGGCCAGTATGTGACGAGATTTATACTCAAGAAAGAAGTCCGGCAGCTAGGGACTGTGTTCAATTTAGATCCGCCTGCCATGGTAAGCCGGTTAGTGACGAAGGCGAATCTGGATAAATTAAGAATTTGATTATCCACCGCCCTGCCATCCACCAGTCATCTACATTTAGGGCTTGCCCGTTTTTAACTTTGGGCTTTGGTAAACGGGCAAGCCTTGCGGGTTCGTTTTTTGTCCAAAGTTATTTGCGAACGAACCCTTAACAATGAACTCGATAAAACTGTACATACGTTCTAGTTAAAGGTATAATCCAGAGACACGCAAATATGAAACGTAACCGGATTTTACTGTAGGTCTACCCCCGTCCCAGAGCGACAGTTCCTGTAGTGCAGGAGGAATGATGAGCAACAAAATCGGCCATGAACTTATCTCTATTGGCGAGGTCACAATTCCATTTTACGAAGACCGCTTAATTGTCCAGTTGGGCGAAGATGGCGAGATTTATGTGGCCTTGCGCCCGATTGTCGAGGCTCTTGGCCTTAACTGGTCTGGTCAGTTACAACGAATTAAGCGAGATGCTGTCTTAAGCAAACATTTACAGACACTCTCTGTGGTTGTTACACACACAGAGGGTAGGGATGTACAGCATGGACAGGTTGCTTGTTTACCAAAAAAATATCTTAGCGGTTTTCTTTTTGGTATTAACGCCAATCGCATTAAAGACACCGCCATTCGGGCTAAAGTGCTGCAATTTCAGGAAGAAGCTCACCTGATTCTCGACGCCGCGTTTACTGGCGACGCCGATTCAGCCATGGCCGCAATGAGGCACCGGTATCTGCGTCAAGGGTATGATGAAGCGTGGATCAAGCAGCGGCAAATCACCATCGAAACCCGAAACCAGTTGACGGATGAGTGGAAGGATCGGGGTGTGCAGGGGCGGCAGTATGGGATTTTGACGGCCGTTATCCACAAAGGCGCTTTCGATTTAAAACCCTCCGAACACAGAGAGTTAAAAGGAGTTGAAAAAGGGGAAGTGCGCGACCACATGACTGGGTTGGAACTGGCCTTTGTCAATGTAGCCGAGCAAGCCACGATTGCCAATATCCACAACGAAGACGTGCAGGGGTACGATGAGAATTACGATGCGGCCGAAAAGGGCGGACGTTCTGCCGGTGTTGCCCGCCGTGCTTTTGAGGAGGAACACGGGCGTAAGGTCATCAGCGAGCAATCTTACCTTGAGTAGCGAAAAAAATTACAGACCGGCGAGGATGATGCTGATCAGGAATGATCTATAATTCACCAGTGTTCCTGCGCAAATAACTGCCATCCAGAGTTTAAGAAAAATGTTACGGTTGTTCTCGG
>JAJRVO010000659.1 GCA_024277275.1 Chloroflexota bacterium | reverse complement strand
TGAGCATTGGTTGCAGTCGCAATGGCCGGGAAGGCCAGCGGGTCGCCAAAGAATTTGTCGGCCAGTTTCGACAGCCAATCATCGGCCTGGACTACGACGTCATTCTCGCAGGCAACCGGCTCTTGAGCCAGGGTATGGGCCTGGGCCAGGGTTAACACAAAAATCGCCAGTAACACAATAGTTATCAGTTTTTTTACGTGTTGCATTGTCTCCTCCATATGGAAATAGTTTTGAAAGCGTTTTAAATTTTTATGAGATGATTCGGTAATTGCTTATCAACCAGACGAAAAACGATGGACGAACGATAAAAACCCTGTCCTACCATTTCATTCGTCTACCATCGTTCGTCATTCGTCCTTTTTTACGGCTACATTGAATTACCGACCCCCTCAGTTTTATTGTTTCTTGCCACTATCAAAATTTTTTTCAGTAAGCGCCTCCTTTTCTCTGAACCATAAATTCTCCATAGGCGGCCACTATCTTAAAGCCCAGTTTTTGATAGCATAATATGGCGGCCTTGTTGTCTGCTTTTACATTTAGACCAATCGAACTTACTTCTGTGGACAACGACCGGCAAAGTTTTGCTGTGACTCTTTGCCCATAACCTTTTCTTCTGTATAAAGGCAGGGTGGCTATGTTTCCCAGAGCCGCCACTTTGTATTGGGGAGAGTAGACATGTATGCCGGCAATAGCGACCAGAACAGCGTCATCCCTGATGCCGAAGTATTGATTTGTTTCCAACATTCTCGGGTCGAACCAGTTGCCCGGATAACTTTCTTTGTAGAATTCCTGAATATCGTCCAGGTCCAACTGGCTCAAGCGTACCACGTCAGCGCAATTATAGCTATTAATAACCTCCTGATTATCGAGGGCCATTTTATAATGTTGGCCGTGAGGCTCAAGATTATTAGCGCCGTTCAAAACATTCTCAACGCCTGGGCTAAGATGCGCATAGAATCGGTGAGGCAGAAGATGCTCAATTGCCCCTAACAACTCCCGGATAACATCGTCTTCATCGGAAAGAGCCAGGAGCGTTGGCAGCAATTGGCCGACATACAGTAACGCTACCGCCTCAATACGTCCATTTGTTTTTAAGCCATACCACACAGTATACGGCCAGAAAAACTCATCCAAATCCCCCAGGCTGTAGATGTGGAGATAGCTATTTTTCTGCAAAAAGCGCTCTATCTCTTGCTTATTGTGCAAACATACAAAATTCATTGCCAATCCCTCATTTTATCATTGGTCATTTGTCGCTTGTCATTTGCAAATGACAAGCGACAAATGACCAATGACCAGCAACAATTTACGCCGATGACGCAAATTTGCGGCAGTAACCGCGTAAAGCGTTCTACCATCGACCCAGCCAGGTCTTCGCTTCCTCCAAATCCCGAAAGACAGCCACGTTTGAAACGTTCTGCTCGGTCATCATCTCGTACATGCGGGCCATCCCAAAAACAACCTCTTGAGAAACTATTATTGCCAGCTTGTAATCGCGCAGTTTCTCGGCGCTTATGGTATCCTGCGCAACAAACCTGCCAATTCCTTCGGGCGTAACGTCCAATTCGGTAATTTGACGAACATCGGACAACTCAACCATGCCAGGTTTGAAATCGGGATCAGCCGCCAGTTTGCGCTTGTGTTCAAACAACTCTTCAACTGTCAGGACATCCCAGGCAGTTGTAAAAATCACGCCCAGCTTTGGATCAATCGAGTAGGTAATGGGCATATGTTTTACGCACCCCTTCGTTTAATCGCAGATGGGTTTTATGTCCATTGATAGCATTTATTACAGCCTTAATATTGACCGCACAACAATATAAAATCCAAGTACAAGCAACGAGTAAAAGAAAACCTGCCGAAACCGGCGCTCTGTAAGGTGGCGGCGTACCCGTTGCCCCCCCGCCATGCCGCCGATGGCCGGAATAAGCGCCGCCGCTGAGAGAGCGCCAAGCTCAGGAGGAAGCTGGTTATGCCCCCGCAGGGCAACCGCCAGCGATATGGTCGAGACCGTAAATAGAACGCCCATTGCCTGCACAAAGGCGTCGCGGGGCAATCCTAATGCTTGTAGATAAAACACGCCGGGCACGGCAAAAGTGCCGGTCAGGCCGGTTATTAAGCCGTTTAAAGCCCCAACCAAAGGCGACAGCCAATACTCTGCCCGGCCGGGAGACGGTATTTGCGGCGTAATCAGGCTAACTGTCGAGTACCCGCACAATACAACGCCCAGCAACGTTAATAACCAGGCGGTATCTATTTCTGCCAGCAAACTTGCTCCAAACCAAACCACAATGCAGATGGCTAAAAGCAGTGTCCACAACCGGCGTAAAATTACGCTTAAAGAGTCGCCCGACAAACTTTGCCAGATATTGGTGACAAGCGCCGGAATCAACATCAGCGCCATTGCTTCTTTAAGTCCAAGCGTAATGGTAAGCAGCGTAAGCGATACAACCGGCAAACCGAGTCCGATTACGCCTTTAACAAATCCGGCCAAAATAAAAATCGCTGCAACAACAACGAACGTTTCAATAGACCACATAGGTAAAAAGTCTTTACAAGTTGCTAGCTTGACCACAAACCGCCAAAACGTCCAACCATTGGCCGCCAAATACGCCAGAAGTAGGAAGTAGGAAGTAGGGAGTAGAGATTTTTCCCTTACTGCTTACTCCCTACTTCCTACTTCCCGCTTGTTTGGTTCTGGCCTGCCCAGGTTAAGTTAACCTAAAGGATCTGGCTTAGCGCCTGCTCAAACTCTTCGACCGTACGATGGACATTATGAAGTTTGTCTAAGCCGAATAGCCCGAGCCGAAACGTTTGGAAATCTTCCGGCTCATCACATTGCAGTGGAACGCCGGCGGCAATCTGGAGGCCAACTCCCGCGAACTTTTTTCCGTTGTGTATGCCGGCGTCATCCGTGTAGCTAACAACAACGCCCGGAGCCTGGAAACCCTCTGCCGCCACGCTCTTTATGCCTTTGCTGACCAGCAGCGCTCTAACTTTGTCGCCAAGCTCTTGTTGCTCTGCCCGGACTTTATCAAAACCGTATGCTTCGGTTTCTTTCATCACATCGCGGAAACGCTTGAGGGAATCGGTAGGCATGGTGGCGTGATAGGCATGCCCGCCGTTCTCATACGCCTCCATGATTTGAAGCCACTTACGCAAATCGCAGGCAAAGCTGGTGCTGGTTGTGGATTCAATTCTTTCTCTCGCCAGAGGACTTAGCATAACCAGGCCGCAGCAGGGCGAGCCGCTCCAGCCTTTTTGGGGCGCGCTTATCAGGACATCCACCCCGCAAGCTTCCATATCCACCCAAATTGTACCGGACGCAACGCAGTCTAAAACAAATAGGCCGCCCACGGAATGTACGGCATCCGCCACCGCGCGAATGTAATCATCGGGCAGCATCATACCCGATGCGGTTTCAACATGCGGGGCGAAGACAACGTCTGGTTTTTCTGCCTCGATAGTTGCTACCACCTCTTCGATTGGCGCAGGCGCAAACGCGGCATGCTTGCCGTCGTCAACCCGACGAGCCTTCAACACCGTGGATTCGGCGGGGATATCGCCCGCATCAAAAATCTGGGTCCAGCGGAAACTAAACCACCCATTTCGAATAACAAGGCACTTTTTGCCGGTGGCAAACTGTCGCGCCACCGCTTCCATACCAAACGTGCCGCTACCCGGCACCACAACAACCGCCTGGGCATTGTAAACCTTTTTAAGCGTAGTAGAAATATCGTTCATCACCCCCTGGAATGATTGCGACATATGATTCAGGGCGCGGTCTGTGTAAACCACTGAGTATTCAAGAAGCCCATCGGGGTCAACATTGGGAAGTAAACCCGGCATAATTGTCTCCTTTCTTAAAAATAAAGTATTTAACTCAAGTTGCTGGTATATTTATTACTATTTGGAAATACTTCAACCGCCCAACCATAGAGTTTATAGAGATTTGTGAGTTTAGTGAGTTTAATGAGTTGTTAGCTATCCCCGGTAAAAATAAATTGGGGAACTTGGGCTGATAACCGGCGTTAAGTGCGGCATTGCGTCCTTTTAACTCACCCAACCCACCTAAC
>JAJRVO010000658.1 GCA_024277275.1 Chloroflexota bacterium | reverse complement strand
CCAATCGATTTTTTGCAATCAATTTTTATTGTCGAGTTAATTCATCCGAGCCGGCGTTTCTGGATCTCCTCACCCTGGATTAGCGATATCGAACTGATTGACAATCGCGCCCGCCAATTTGCAACCCTTTGCCCGGACTGGCCCGCTGCCCATATTCGCCTATCGCGTTTTTTAGAGACTCTGCTGGAACGGGGAGGTAATCTGGTGATTATCGTCAACGATGCCCCCCACAATGATGAGTTTGTAACTCGTATGCAGCCGCTTGAGCGAATCTATGACTCGCAGGTTCGTATCATTCGTTCACCGCGTCTACATGAGAAAGGAATTGTAGGTGACCGGTTCAGCCTGACCGGCTCTATGAACCTGACCTACAATGGGGTTTACGTCAACCAGGAGCATCTTGTTTATACTTGCGACCGATCCCGTGTTGCCGAGCGCCGTATAACTTTTGAAAACCGATGGGGAGTTGAGCGATGAGCATAGGCAAGAGCTTGGAACACCGTCAAGAATTTATCGCCCGGTTCCAGGAACTGGCAGGGTGGTCAACCCCGGATGTCGAAGAGCAACCCCCGCTATATGTCCTCTTTGATACGGTGGATGATGACTCGTTTCCGGGCGCAATCCTGCCTCGCCTGATCAATGGCGACACAGTGTACTATGCGCTTGCCGAAAGCGGCAGAGATTGGCGCAGCTTATCTCCGCTCTTGAAGGCGTTTGTGGGCGTTACGGTCACCGACTTCATTGGTCTCACCAGCGATATGAGCGCCACCGATCCCTTAGAAACCTGGTTATCCTCATTTGGATTTGAAGCTATTGCCCGGTTTGGCGCAGAGGATAACCTTCGCAAAAGGATTGCAGAGGCCGGTTTGCTGCGTTTATACGATTGCCTTCGCCTCTCGGAGACATGGCACAGAACACACCCGCGATCAACCCGTCAGGTTCTGGATGACTTTCGCATGGCCCTGGCTGCCGGAGATCCCCAGGCAGCTAAAACAAACATTGCCTTTCTGAGGGTAAATATGCGCCTGGATGCCTTGAACCTTTGTTTCCTTGAGGTGCAGCTTGATACAACATTTGGTGATTGGTAACAACTACAGCAGCGCTCATTCTTTCGAGAACTCTGTTACACTCGCCGCCCGCCAAATGTCACAACGGCAATGGTCAAAGCAATCTATCACACCAGAATTGAGTCGGTGGAACTGGCAGACGGGTCAGCAGCAACTCTTGAACTTTTTCGTTCTGAGATACACGGGAAGTATGGAGATCTGTTCAAGATTTGTCCCCCCTCTCCCCAACCACCTGTGGCCAAGATGTTTCTGCTGACTGCCATTGCCGGTGAAGATATTGACCGGCAAGCAGTGGACAGATTAGCCACGGCCAAAGCTGTCTGGTCAGAAGATGAAGCACGTTCGTTTGACCAATTTCTTGCTTTGGTGGAAGCGCCCGGCCCCACAACTATGGAGGCTGTAAAGTCCTCTTGGGCGAACTTGCTTCATGGTCTTGAATTGGCTGAGGATGAGACAGAGCCGGCAACCATTGACCGGGCCAAAGCCGTCCTCTGGAGCGCGGTGGAGATTCAGACCCTTGATGCCTATCGAACCGCGATCAACTATATTAACCGGCTTTCAGCATCGGAACGTGAAACTTTTTTAGCTATGCCCGGATATGCCGGCATCTGGGCTAACATTTCCCAGCACGCCACAGACGAGCGAGTTCCGCACAACTGGTGCGAGTGGCTTGAATTATTGCCAAAGATGAGTTATGCCCAGGCTCAGGCATACGCTGAACGGTCAGTTACCGAATGGCCGATTGCCCAGCATTTGCAATATCCTGGGGACGTGAAAGAACTTGTGGATGCGCTGGGTAATATTGACCTGGTTGAGGAAAATCGAGTCTTTACGGCCCTACCCAATCTTCTGTTATGGGTGCAAAGTGACGATCATTGGCCCAATCCCGACTATTTACCATTATATGAACAACTGCTGACCCTGTTTATGCTGGCTGATAATCGAAACCCAAATACGCTCCAGGCTTTGGCAAACTTGTTGGATGGGATGTTATTGCTTGGCTTGACAAAGTCGGATTACACGCAACTAATGGACGAACTAGGAAAATTAACCCAGCATCTTGGGGGCACACTATACGTTGACTGGCTAATAGATGTAGCAGAACTGACCACCCTATATTCATGCCCAAACCCAACCTCACGCACAAACCTGTTGATCCAAATTATCGCCACAATCAGTCGTCTGGCGTCCCGTCTTTCCACGGCTCAATTGAGTGTCCTGAATGACCTGGCGACAATGTTGGGAGCGCCTGATGCCTTTGCAGAGTTAAGAGAAAGAGCAGCCGAAACACCCTCGCCTGACCTTGCAGAATCCCTGCGTGGTTTCCGGGTGGCAATCTACACCCTGACTGAGAGCGTAGGACAGCGAGTTGCTCACACGCTCACCAATCTCTATCCTGGAATCCAGGTCGATCTCTCACACGATAAAACCTCAAGCCCACGTCTGGTAGAACTTGCCCGTAATGCTGACCTTTTCGTCATCTGCTGGCGTTCGGCTAAACATGCCGCTACAGACGCTATCCGCCAGAAACGCCTCGACGACCGCCCTACCATCTATGCGTCCGGCAAGGGTTCTTCTAGTATTCTGGCTGCTATTGAGGATCATCTGACTACAGTTTTTGAAGGAGTTTGATATGACCAAAGATTCATCGCCCGGTCTTATTCCAGACCAACTCTTAAGCAACATCAAAAAGGGTGACTGCGTACTCTTCTTGGGAGCCGACTTGCCTTTGGGCTACGAGGGCGCACCCCTCAGTCGCCCGGAACTGGCTGCAACCCTGGCCGAAAAATATGGTCTGCCCCCCAACCAACCCTGGCCTGAAACCGCCCAAACATACTTGGGCCAGTTCAACGGTGACCGCAACAGCCTAATCCGTTTTGTGGCTGAGCATTGCAATGGACCGCAAGTGAAAGCCGGTGCGCTACACGAGGCCATCGCTCAGGTTGGCTTTCGGGCTATTGTCACGGCCTGGTACGATGAAGTGCTAGAAGAATCTCTCAAGCAAGCAGGCTACCGGATCAATCGTGTGGTGCGTGATACACAACTGCCTTATGTGCAAGAAGGCGAGCGAGAAGTTATCGTGGTCAAGCTGTACGGCTGCCTCAGCGACCCAGAGTCGCTAGTGTTAGATACCTGGGATCATGAAGAGTTGATGGACCGGCTAAGCCGCAAACTGGAACTGGTCACGGCCTTCTGTTCACTGCGTCCGCCCCTCTTCGTCGGTTTTGACCTCTTGGACCGGACTCCGATGCGTCTCTATGTACGAGCCTCGACCAATTTGGCTAAACATATGCGGCGAGCCTACGCTGTCTGGCCACGTCTTCTTGACACGGCACAGGCAGCCTGGAGGGATAAGAATGTAGAGTTTAGTCAGGCCGACGCCACGGCCTTTCTAACTGCTCTCGCTGATCAATTGCCAGTGGTCAGACTGAGTACACGGAGTGGAATTAAGGTGCAGCGCCCACCCTATAAATTTCTGGATTATTACGGTCCTGATGATGCTGATATTTTTTGTGGTAGGGACACTGAAAGCCAAATTGTGACTCGGCTGATACTCTCCCACCGACTGCTGACCCTATTCGGCCCCTCCGGTGCGGGCAAAACTTCGCTACTACTAGCCGGGGTGTTGCTACGCTTGGCTGACGAAGACTACCGGCACGTCTACGTGCGGGCACTGGATGACCCCCTACCTGCGATCCGCAAGGCAATTGCTGCCAGGGCTGGGCAGGATGAATGGCAGGCCCCAATCGATTTGTCTGCCTTTTTGCAGGCGATGTTGGCAGTGGAGGACTCACTACCCGACATCAAAATTTAGCCTGGACTAAATTTTGCCAATTCGGCCTCCCTGAGGCATAGTGCAGGCTAATTTGACAATGATGGAGGAAAGCCAATGTCTCAGCAAAATCAAATCAACCAGTCTCTCT
>JAJRVO010000064.1 GCA_024277275.1 Chloroflexota bacterium | reverse complement strand
TGGGTTTGGTGGGTCAAACTCTTGTTGGTCAAAACTGGTTAAAATCGGCTCAACGGCTTCGATGGCCTGGGCGTATTTGGCTTTGGCAAAGGCCAGGTCAAGTTCGGCCAGGGCCTCTACCGTATAGCTAATAAAATCAGACTGCTCGGCTACCAACTCAGAGAGCGCGGCCAATATTTTGCGGATTGCATCCTCTTCATCCAGTTGAAGCTGTCGCCATTGGTTGTTGAGTTCAACCGTAGCCAGGGGTTCAATAAAGAGCGTGGCCCCGCTGGCGCTTTGGTCGTGAACAACGCCCCGTATCCGCCCTTTAAATTCTGCCTTGAGGGGAATAACGTAACGTCCTGCCCGTTGGGTAATCAAGCTCTCTTGCAGGTAATGGCTAACCTGCGACGAGGCCACAAGCCGGTTTAACTTTTCTGTCAGGCGATTGTGAACAATGTTTATGTCCAGGCGAATACGGGCCAGAGCGGGGCCGGCGCTATCTTTTATCTCACTGTAATCGTCAATGGCTTGTCCAACGGCATTGACCACGCCGGGGCAATCTTCAATACGTTGGGCGATGTCGGCTAAACGGGGGTAAGTGTCCAGCAAGCGGGTGATGGTTCGCCGCAACTGACGAGCCGCTATCAGGGTTTGGCGGATTTCCAACAACTCTTGGGGGGTTAAAACCAAACCACGACTGGCCTGAACCAGATATGACCGGACATCGCGGGCGCCGCCTACGCCAATATCGACCTGTACAGACAAAAGGTGGTCGGCCTCGGTAGTTTCGGTTTGCCGGCCTTGCGCCTGGGCCAGGTAAGGTGAAGGTTGTAACTCCAGGGCCAGAGTTTTACCGGCCGAAAAAGCAGCGTACTTAGCTAACTTTTCTAATATTTTTGAAAACTCAAGGGTATCTAGATGTTTTTGTTGCACAGTGTTGACCCATCAAGCAGGGGGCGGGACTACCCGGTTTTAAGGTTGTGCAACTCTCTCAAAGAGTTTGGCAACAACCTGCTTGAGAATATCGGCATTGGCGCTTACAAATGGCTCCGTAGATTGAACAAACAGCCACAGCACCCTGTTAAAATAGGGTACTAATGCAGAACCCCGCAATTGACCGGTCAAACCTACCTCAGAAACCTGAACGCCCGGAACCGTACTTACCTCAACCTGAAGCGCAAACTGGAGAATTCCCAAAATCAAAGATCCCCAAAGAACGGTTAAAACAATCCCCATAATCATTCCCCCAATAGCGTTTAAGGGGCCGGTAATAAATCTTTCTTTAGCCGATTTTGGGGCTTCGCTCAGGGGGTCATCCTTATCCTTCTTCTTCTTCTTCCTTCTTTCAGGCGATGTGGTTAAAGATTTAACAATGAGTCTGACGGTGTGAAACATGACAATGAGTAAGATCAAAAAAGCTATTGTATCGCCACTGGTTCTGCCAAAGCCCACACCTTGCAGAATGCGTATACTGAAGGGTTTATAAAGCCAGAGAGCGCACAAAAGCCCAAACCAAATACTGACCGCAGAAACTAATTGCGGTACTGCTCCTCTAACAAAGCCGGTTAAAAGACCAATAAATAAAATAAATATCAGCAGTAAATCTAACACATTGAAGAAACCAAATTGCAGCATCGCTTAACCTCCACATTTGTAATTGTCAATCAACTATACCCATCAGCGTTGCAGTTTATGCCAGATCTAAGTTGAGTTGAAACTTGGCGGTTCCGGTTCGTCTTGCATAGCCAGCTTGCCCCGAAAATATCCTTCCTCGTCCAGCAAGAAACTGCCAACATCGACATCGCCCCAGACTTTGCCGGTACTCAGAATTTCTAACCGCCCCGAAGCCGTAATTTTGCCCGTGACCGCCCCACTAACCGAAACATTTTCGGCAACAAGGTCGGCGGCTACTTTGGCCTGGGAACTAACCACAATATTGCCCACGGTTTTTATTAAACCTTCTTCACACACCCCGTCAATGCGCACGCTGCCGTCACAAATCAACGTTCCTTTAAAATTGGTATTGTGACCAATTACCGTTTCTATTTTGTCGATGGGAGCATTTTTGCGTCTACCCAGCACCCTTGCCTCCTGCATTTATTATAGTACCTAAAACGGAATTCAATATACTCCATCTACAAGTAATTGTCAACGATTAAAGGTTTGCAGAGTCTATTCTACGTTTTGGGAAGACGCGTAACTGTGCATAATATAGTTAATCTCCCCCAACTTCCTCAAGTTCACCCTAAAATTTTGAGTACACCTGGATTTGTAAAAAGATGATACTTGAAATGTTATGAAATTGGGGGAGATGACTACCCAATTTGCAACTATTATGTTATAATCAACTTTACATATTCATTTGACATATTATAATATAAAGTAGAATACGGCTAATTGAGGGGCTATAATGAGCCGGTTCTCACCACTAACAAAAAGTGGTTCTTTGGGGAAAAATCACCCCACCCTTCAATTTTTACTTTCAAGGAAACGGTTTGATATGATAACCCAAAAACATTCCTCATTAAAATTATGGGGCGTCCTGGTTTTGATCCTGTGCCTGGGTCTGGTGGCCGCTTGTAACGGCGCTGACCAAACCGAGTCAACAGAGCCACAAGGACTCCGGACCCGGCTGCTGGTTAGAGCGCCAGATGGTCCATTACCCGTCAACGCACCGGTGCATGTTAAATCGCGCAGCGAAGATGCCCAGTACGGTATCTCGCACGTTGAGCTTTATGCGGTTGAGTTGCCTACCGGGGAAAGTAACATTTTGCTTCGTTCTGATGAGGCCCCATTTGACCAAACAGTTTTTACGCTTTCGCAAGAGTTCACCCCTTTGCAAACCGGGCATTACGTAATAAAAGTTGTGGGCTACAACACCATTGGTAACAGCAAAGAATCAGAACATATAAGTTTTGATGTGCAATAGAGAATATGCAACTATGATTTTTGCCAATGCCATGATACCCATAAAACAGCAATCTAGTACTGCCCGGCGCTTGATTGGACGAGGAGGCTTACGTGATTAAACAAAAAAAACATAGAGTGATTTTTGTTTCAATACTAGCAATTTTAACAACCATTTTGTTAATCAGCGCCTGCGATTCTTTTGGTTTTGGCGACGCCAGTGAACCACCTCCTCCCGGACCAACAAAGTTTGGTATTGTGGCTCCAACCGACAACGCCAAAGTATTGGTTAACAGCCTGGTCCAAATCCAAAGCGTTCATCAAAACGATATCTCACAAGTTAAGTTATCAGTTCAGGCTGAAGGTGGCGAACCAAAAATTATCGGAGTTAATATCCCAACCAACGGGAGCGTGACTCAAGAGTGGAAAACCGACACACTTGGCCGCTTTACAATTATAGTAGAGCCGTTTATCAACGGCGCTCCCCAAAAAGCAAAGACCATACAGGTTGAGGTTACAGACAACGCCGCTGTAAGAGTAAATGAAAGAGCGAAACAATTGGCAGCAGGATTTGAGCCGCAAACGCCCACGCCAACCATCAGTATAGTTAATGTTTTGCCCACCGAAATCAAAACAACACCCGGCATTGCAGAAACCACACCATCTCCCACTACCCCCCCAGTTACTCCTATAACAGTTACGCCATCCCCTACGTCAACACCCATTCCTCGTTATCCGCCGCCGCCGCCTATTCCCGGCGTACCACCGGGACCAACCCAAAAGCAAATGCCGGCCTTTGGGCCGCCGGCTCGCGATGCGGCAAAAATAGTAGGGGTTTTTACCTCTGATAACACCCGCCGGGTGTTGATTACCGAGCCTGATGATTTTCCGGCAAAAGTTGTAGCCGGAACCACCATTTTCCGGGCCTGGCGAGTCCAGAACGTTGGCACTAACACCTGGGGACCGGGCTATGAATTGGCCTTCTACGGAGGCCGGGCTATGGGCTCCGGCGGCGTTGCCTTCGAGTCGACATTTCCCGGCGAACCGGCGCGAAGAAATACAATCCTTGACAGGAATCGCCTGGTTGTGCCGGAAGGCAAGCCCAACCAAACAGCCGTGGTAGAAGTAATGCTCAACACGCCAACAATACCGGGCGTTCATCAAAGCTACTGGCGTATGCGGAACCCCCACGGCGTCTTCTTTGGCCCCATTATGGGGGTTACAATGGAGGTGGTTAGAGGGTGCGAGTTTAACGTTTACGGCGCGCCGGTTATTAACAGGTTCGACATTTTGGGCGTTGGTAATGTTTATCAACCTATCGACCCAGCCATAGTTAACGCCGAGTTTGGAGAAAATATAACCCTTGATTGGGACATTATCAATGCCAGCAACTTTGATATTGTCATTGAGGACCCCACCGGTGAAGTTGAATCAATTTCAACCCCGGACCAAAGAGGGCGAATCACCTTCCCAGTCAACGAACTTGGCGAATATCTGGTAACGCTATACGCCGACAACGGCTCTTGTACCGTTACGGCTCAAGTGAAGATATTTGTTTTCCCGCCGGAAGATGACCAATTCAGGTTGATCATTATTCACTCCAGCGATACCGCCAACGTATCCAATGCCGGGGCCAGCCTGCAATCTTCAGCTAGTGTTGCTGCCGGTGATATTCAAGCGCAATGGAACCACTTTGATGAAAATGCAGACGCGTTTGTTTTATTGGCCGCGCTCTTTGAGGAAAAGGAAACTGAAGAATGTTTTGAGGTATTTGGCTACAAATTTCCCTGTTACACCACCAGAAAGTGGGTACAGGTTGATAGCGCCTCGGTGGATGTAGGGGGTGAGGGCGACGCCCAAGGAGCGGCCACGGTTCAGACCCTTGAAAGCAACTTATGCGGCGCTCTTTCCGGCAACGACGCCATATACGAAATCCAATATCGCATGCGGGCCGGCAAAGATGGAAGACCGGCAAATCCAGAGTTTAGCAATATTGTGGTCGATAATACCAGGTCATGCAATTACCTTAGGGATTTTCTCCCAAACGAAATTGAAGGCGCTTTTAACAAATAGAAAATAGCTTTGGTATCTTGACGTTCAACAGGTTATGCATACATAAAAAAGAGCAACGCCGGCTTGTAGACGTTGCTCTTTTTGACTACAGATTTGAAATCTTGCATCTACCTTAAAAATTGATATGTACCGCTTGATGGGCCGGTGTTTAACTGACGTCGTATCTCAATCTCTCGTCCCCAAATTGTTACGCAAGCGCCGGATGATAAGGGCGTGATTTGGTCATCATCAATAACAATGAAGGGAAAGTGAGTGACATTAGGCAAATGGCTTAAATCATTGGCGCAAATCCTAACTTGAGCCATGCCGGTATTGGGAAGCAGGAAACTCCTGGCATTTCCCGTCAGCGACCATTGCGCCTCGGTACTGGGGCCGGTTGCGCCTGCGCCCGTCACAATCTCCAGCCGCACCGAGCGCAATCCGCTGTTGCCCAGGGCGGTTAAATCAAGCTCTAAAAAATAACTGTAGAATCTGTTGTCTACAATCTCGTTTAGCAGGCTGACTCTGGTTGTTTCAAATTGACCAAGAGCGTATGGGGTAGTACTGGTAGTTTCGGCCAGAATATCGCAAAAAGCCTGACTGTGGTTACAACGTTTAAGACGCAGGCGAACCTCGCCCAGGTTATCAAAATCCTGACCAAAGACGGTTAGGCCAATCAGCTCGCTTCTGTCGGGCAAGGCCAGGGGAGCAATGAACAGGTTAGAGTTTGCGTTAAAATTTCTAACCTGGCTGGTCAAACTAAGCATTTGCCCCTGTACATCTTTAGCATAGGCAATATCCTGCCGGATGGGTTCAAAAGCCAGCGCCGAAATACTGGCGTATTGCAAACTGCCGGTAGTAGTCTGAGAAAGTGACGCATTAGCCGTTTCAGCCAAAGGAGCCGCCATTGCCCGGCTAAAGAGAAACATCAGGCCCACAATAATGGTTAAAGTTAAAAAGGTGGATGTAACAGTTATTAGCATCATTTGACGTTTGTTCATTTTTTTCTCCCCCGTGATGTTTAATGAATTGCAAAAAAATCTGATTTTAATTTAACATAGTTTGCTCTCAGATTCAACCGGCAAATGTTTATATTGCTTCTTGAATTTACAATAAAATGCGGCTATCATTAGTAAATAAAACCTTTTGCTGGCAGGAAATTTTTTATGAGTCATCATCGTCCATCGGCCTTTGAGCCGGATTCTTCGCAACAGCCGGAACAACCGCAATTACAGATTGTTGTCCATGCCGGACCGTTAGCCGGTAAGGGCTTTCTAATTACCGGCAATACCATAACATTTGGCCGCGACCAGGATAATGACATTTCCTGGGATGATAGTCAGGTATCCAGGCAACACGCCCGCCTTGTACGCCAGGAAAACCGGCTTATTTTAGAAGACCTGGGCAGCACCAATGGAACGCTGGTCAATGGTCAACCCATTGTGGGGCAACACCTCTTGCAACCGGCCGATATCATTAGCATCGGCTCATCTGTATTTGGGGTAAAAGGGTTTGCCGCGCCCCATACGGTGGGCTTAACTCAGGTCTCGTTAGAGAATCCGCCCTATGCTCCGCCTGTGCCTACATCCACATCCCCTCCGCCTTCGCCCACGGCGGTTTCATATCGACCCGCCTCCCCAACCCAACCCGAAGAACCAAAACTGAATATATTGGCTATCGGCGGCGTTTTGGCTTTTATTGTTGCTATTTTAATCCTGGCCGCCATCACGGCCTATTTTCTTCTCCGGGGACAAAATACCACGGAAGCTCAAATTCCAACGGTTAATATTACAGCGCCGGTAGATGGCAGCCAGGTGCAGCTTAATGTGCCGGTTACGGTTCAGGCCACAGCATTTGATCCATCCGGGGTAATCCGCCTGGAGTTGTGGGTTAACGGAACTAAAACCGGCGAGGCAACCAGTTCTTCTTCTCAGGGACAACCCACGCTCACGGCCTCGTTGCAGTGGGCGCCGGTAACTCCCGGAAGCCACACGTTAGAGATTATAGCCTACAACACGCAAAACAACGCCAGCGAACCGGCTTCTGTTAGCGTTACAACCAGCGTCCCGCCGGATGAAGACACCCCAACCCCTACCTTTACCCCCCAAACGCCAACAGCCACAACGCCAACTAATCCGGTCCTAACTACCCAAACAGACCTCAACGCGCGCGTCGGCCCCGGCACTGATTACGACCTGATAGGACTTTTACCGTCGGGGACTTCAACAGAAATTATTGGCCGAGACGAAAACCGGCAGTGGTGGCAAGTGCGGTTTAACCCGGCCCCTGACGGCGTTGGCTGGGTTTCCGCCGACCCCGCCTTTTCTACAGCGTCTAATGTGGATAACGTGCCTGTAGTCCAAATACCGGCTACCCCCACCGGCACGCCAACCCCAACGCCTACCCATACCCCTACCGGCACGTCAACATCAACCCCAACCCATACTCCCACCAACACGCCAACCCCAACCGAGACCCCCACAATTACGCCTACGCCTACCGCCACTACAGAAAGCGAAACGGTTGAGTTTAATATCTCGCCCACGCTTATTCAGGGCGGAGAATGCGTAAGCGTGAATTGGAACGTGAGCGGGGTATAGGAAGTTTACTATCAGGACGCGGGGGTTCCGGGTCTTGGCGACCGCCAGGAGTGTCCCAAAGAAACAAAAACCTATCGCCTACGGGTAATCAAGCGAGACAATTCTGAACATGTCGAAGAGATAACGGTTGAGGTTATCAATCCAATTATTTCATTGGGGACAATCACCATTAACCCCGATGAAACAATAGATTTTGA
>JAJRVO010000063.1 GCA_024277275.1 Chloroflexota bacterium | reverse complement strand
TCGATAATTTTTTGTCGATGTAAAAGCCTGAGACGCTAATCATACTTAGTCTTAAAGGGGTCGTCTACCGCGTCATCCATCGTTCGGAATGGGTCGTCCGCGCCGCTTTGGCCCGATTGAAATCTTAACTTGGTATGGTCTCCTAATCTAATCACTACGCCGTCTTGTACGGTAGCGCCGCCGGCTTCTACCCTGACATTGTTGACAAAGGTACCGTTTGAAGACCCGGTGTCGAAAATTTTAAAGTTCTGTCCATCAAAAACAATTTTTGCATGATGACGCGACACAGATTTATCAGGGATGTTAATATCGTGTCTGGCTGTTCCCGCATCACGACCAATGGTTACAGCTACGGTAGAAATATGAAACGCTTTTGCCTGCACGCTCTCGCTTTCAATCACAATTAACCCGGCATTTACCACCAGCATCTCATCCATTGTCTCAAAGGGGTCCGAACCGGGAAGCACAATTTCGTCTCGCGTTACAAATGGGTCTTCCGTAGAAACCGGGGCCACAACTGGAACAGGAGCAACTGGGATAAGCGGCTGGCTCTGCTTACGACGACGGCGAAAAACCAGCAAGGCAATAATCCCCGCTACGGCCAGGGCAATGAGACAGACTGCCACAGCCAAAACAATGTAAACCGGGTTAATGGCCGGGGCCGGTTCTTCCGGCGCGGGGGTTGGGATTGGGACAGGGGTAGGAGGCATAGAAATGGTTATTTCTCTTTTGGTGACGGCAACGGCTCCGCTATCGTCGGTTACTTCTACCCGCATCATGTGCTGACCGGGGGCCATATCAGCCATCTTTAAGACAAAACGGTCAAACGGAGGTTGCGCCAATGCTTTTCTTGAAACGTCGTCAACAAATAACTCTGCCTTGACCGCCCGGTCAGGTTCAGAGATGTCAATTAATATCTCAAACTCGCCTTCGGTGGGCTTATCCGTATTGGCCTCGGCAATTGCCACCGATAACGGAGGCAGCGGCGTTGGCGTTGGGGGAATCGGGGTTGCCTCTACCAATTGTTGCGTAACAGGCACAAAAACAAGCCGCTCATCGGTTTTGGAAGAGCTACCGGTATCGACTTTTACCACAACCGAATGCTCTCCACTGGCCGCTTGAGTTTGGTAGGCGACAAGATACTGGTTTTTCAACTGGCGGGAGATTGTGGTAAACAGGTCGCTCAGTTCTGTTACGTCTGAGGCAATTAAACCGCGTCCGCCGGTTAAACGGGCCATTCTGAGCAATTCCTGGTCATTTGCCTTGCCAAATCCAAGCGCGAACACCGGCACTTTGGCGCTGGGTTTGGTGGCCTCAGTGACCACGTCGCCCAGCGTATGCACGCTGCAAGGGCCATCGCCGGTTTCGTCAACGCCGTCGGTCAAAACAATCACAGCGCGACGACCCTGGATAACCTCGGCTGATTTTTCTACGGCTTCAATGGCGGCGTCGTAAAGGCATGTTCCGCCAAAATCTTTATAGTTCAGGCTATTTACAGCGTTGATGGCGGCGTTATGGTCTATGGTTAAATCTTGTTGCAGGATAATTTCATCATTAAAGCTAAAAACAGCCGCTTTATCTTCCGGGGCCAGATCAGATATAAAGGAAACGGCGGCCTGCCTGGCCATTTCAATAGCCGGTTGGCCGTTTGGGCCGACTTCGGCCATTGAGCCGCTGGTATCAATGACCAGGACAACGGCTACGGGGTCGCCGGCTAAATCTGCCGATGCCACGGCTACATCTACGCCGTCTTCAAAGAGGGTGAAGTTATCAACCGTTAAATCTGAAATGGGCTGTCCATCTTCGGCAATAACAGAGACATAAGCCGAAACCGTAACGTTGCCCTCGTCATCCGGCGCGGCCTTGATGTAGTTAATGCTCACATCTGCAATAGGAGGCGTTTGGGCCAGAGACAGGCCGGTCGATAGGAATAACAAAATCAGGCTCATAGTGATGAGTTTTGTCACAAACGTTGTTTTGAACAAGTCGCCATCTCCTGAAAACTTTAATAGAGTTGGGTGAGTTTTATGAGTTTAGTGAGTTTAGTGAGTTTTATGAGTTTTATGAGTTTAGTGAGTTTTATGAGTTTAACGAGTTTAGTGAGTTTAATGGGGTTAATGAGTTCTTAACTCACCCAACTCGCCCAACTTGCCTAACTCACCCAACTCATCAAACTTTAATAAACAGCGGGCCGAGCTAACCCCCAATCGTTACTTTTGCCAACGCCTTCTCTTACCGTGCGTTCGTCGCCGCTGTTCAGGTTAATTGCCGTAACACGCCAACCGCCAAAGTGGTCGGTTCTTAGATAAATCTCCCGGCCATCCCGGCTAAAAACAGGGGTGACATCTGTGGCGGGGCGATTTGTCACGCGGGTAATGTTGTTGGTGTCCAGGTCGAGAATATAAATTTCCCAATTATTGTCTCGATTTGAGCTAAAGGTCAGGCGGCCTGTATCAGACCAATTGGGGTAACTGTCGGTGCCGTCAAAAGTAATTTGTTCAGCGTTGCCGCCATCAAAGTTAACCATCCACAACCCGCACTCAGGAGCGCAGGTTTTTACAGCAAGTTTCTGACCATCCGGTCCCCAGGTTGGTTCTTCTCCCGGATAGCGGCTAATTTCTTTTCCGGTCTGGGCCTCAACAATTACAATATTAGATTTTTGCCCGGGAGGGGTGACCTGATAGGCAATTTTTGTTCCATCCGGCGACCAGCTTATATTTTTGATGTGGTCTTCTTCGACAAGTCGCCACGGAGGTTTTTGATCGCGTTGTTCCATATCAAGAATCCAGAGACCGTTGCCGGCGCTGTAGTCGCCGCCCAATTGGCTGATGCCCTCTTCTCCAAAGAAGGCAATCTGTCCGCCGTCGGGAGACCATACGGGCGCGGCGGCAAAATCATGCAATCTTCCTTCAAGCAATTCTCCATCCGGTGAAACCAGCCCCAGGTAATGGCTATCGCCGCTGCTTTGCACAAACACCACTCTGTCCGGTTTAAGTTGCGGCCTGCTAGTTGGCTTTGCAGTAGGAACAGAGGTAGGCGAAGGCATTAGGGTAGAGGTAGCCGAAGGGCGCGATTCGGGGGTGGTTGCGGTGGGCGACGCTGTAACAGAGACGCTTGTGGCGTCGCTTGCGGGAGAGGGGGAGGCCGCAGAGTCAACAGCGGGCGTTGGCGTAGGCGGGATAACAACCGCTACCGGAATTAGAGACAAATCCACCCCACTGAGGTCCAGATTAGCAACCGGCGACCAGCCGATAGTCCCGTCCGGCGCTTGAACTCTTAGCCATCGGTCATCCTGGCTAATGGCCTCAACTGTAAGCATCGTGTTCTCTTCAATAATCATCAGCTCATCATAAATATGGTCCGGGCCTACTCGCAAATGGACGGTGGTTCTGGCGCTGGCTGTTAAGGCAGTATCGCCATTATCTTGGGCGATGGTTTCAAGGGTGGCGGTGGGCGTGGCGTCTTCGCTCCCGGCAGCGATAGTTTCAGGGACAGTTGTTGGGGTAACATCTTTGTTTCTGGCAAGATAAGCTATTGTGCTTCCGACAATGCACAGCGCCACTACAGCCAAAACAATCAAGACCGGAATACCCCATTTAAGCATGGTCGGCACACCCTTTGGCGATGTGGTATAAAGCTGGGCCAACGCTTGCGCCATTTCTCTGGCAGTTTGAAAACGCCGGTTGGGGTCTTTTTCCAACGCTTTTAGAATCACTGCCTCTACCTGTGGAGAGATGTTTGGGTTTATTTTACGCGGCGGTATGGGAGGTTCGCTAATATGTTTAGCCATTAAAGCCGGAACAGACGAGGGAGTAACTCCAAAAGGACCGCTCCTGTTAACTATCATCTGATAGAGTACGACCCCTAGCGAATATATATCAGAACGATGATCGAGCTTGCCTGTGTTGAAGTGTTCCGGGGACATGTAGAAAGGCGTGCCGACATGGCTGCTGCCTGAAGTGAGGGTCTCTTCTTTAATTGCGCGGGCAATGCCAAAATCTGTCAGTTTGACGCGGTTATTTGGGGCGACTAAAATATTTACCGGCTTTATATCCCGATGCACAACCTGTTTGGTTTCGTAGGCATAGCTCAAGGCATCGGCAACCTGCTGGATAATTTGCACCGTGTAGGCCGGGTCGAGAACTTTTCCGGCCTTGTGAGTCTGGTCAAGGATGTCTTTTAGCGTTTTCCCTTGCACATACTCCATAGCGATAAAAATGAGTCCATTGGCTTTACCGACCTCGTAAACCGTAACAATATTGGGGTGATCCAGTTGAGCGGATATCCTGGCTTCCCGTTCAAAGCGAGCCACTAGCTGCTCATCCATCGCCCGACTTGCATCGAGTACTTTTATGGCAACCTGGCGTAACAAGGTAGTATCCTGAGCCAGGTAAACGTGCGCCATGCCTCCCCGGCCAATTTTACGCTCCACCTTATATTTGCCAATGGTTTTTCCTGTTAAATTATCAGGCCTGAGCACCATTCACCTCTGCAAAAACGCCTGGCGTTAGCGTATCAGTGAGTCAAATCCTGAAGTAGAGAGGCTGTGAGAACCATTTTCGCCGGCAATTTTGATCTGTATAAATAACCCAAGTTGCTACCTTGACCACAAACCGTCAAAACATCCAACCATTGGCCGCCAGATACGCCGGAAGTAGGGAGTATGACGTAAGGGTTTTTCCCTTACTCCCTATTTCTTACTTCCTACTTCCCTGGCCAAGATGCGTAGGCGGCAACCTGAATTATAAATAATAATAGGTCAGAGTGAATAGATAGTCAAGAGGAGGGTACATTTGGCTAACTTGTAATGTCCAATATTTGGCCGTATAATAGTTTTGACACTCCGCTTAACCGAGAAGGAGGCTGTTATGTCTGAGACCTTTCAAAACTTGGGTCTACTTAATCTGGTTTATCTGGTTTTACTGGGCATCGGTTTTGTTTACGCCCTTCTCACGCTATTGGGCCAGGGCATTGGTGAGTTAGACTTGCCGGATATGGACCTCAGCCTTGATGGAGGAGATGTCCCTTCGTTTGACCACGGCGAAGTTGGCCTTCCTTCTATCAGCTCGATGAGCATTGCTAGTTTTGTGACCGCTTTTGGCGCATTTGGCCTTATCTCTGCCCTACTCTTTGAGGCATCAACCGGAACAAGTTTACTCTTTGCGGTTGGCGGTGGTCTGGCAGTGGGAGTCGTCGCCCAACTCATCTTTATTTTCATTTTTTCGCCCCAAACATCCAGTTTGAGAACGCAGCGAGAGGTCGTGCAGTCAACTGCCGAAGTGATTACACCCATCCCCGATGGCGGAGTTGGGCAAATAGCTCTGGTTGCACGAGGAACCAGGGTTACTTACAGCGCCCGGACCAAACCCGGCTTGACTTTTAAGCAGGGAGATGTTGTGCGCGTGGTTGAGTTAGTTGGTAGTGTGGCTTTTGTAGAACCCCGGTAAAACTATATAAAAGAACTGGAAGGATGAGGGATTTATTCAACTTGCCAACCTTCCAACTTCCGAATCCTCCAATCTTCCAAATATAAATAAGGAGATCGTTATGGAATCTGGAATTATTGCATTTGCTATATTTGCCCCAGTTTTTGTTTTGCTGGCTTTTGTTGTTGTTTATGCCACGCGGGTCAAGAAGGTTGGCCCCAACGAGGTACTGGTCGTCTCAGGGTTTAGACACAAAATTATTGTCGGTAGAGACGAGACTGGAAACCCAATTCATGCAGAGCGGGGCTACCGTGTTATTACCGGTGGACGGGCCTTTATTTGGCCGATTCTGGAACGGGTTGATTACCTTTCTCTGGAATTAATGACCATCGAGGTGGCGGTAAAAGATGTTTACACCTTGGAGGGCGTGCCGGTAATAGTCGATGGGGTAGCCCAGGTAAAGATTGGCAGTGACGAAGTCTTTATTGCCACCTCGGCTGAACGCTTCCTCTCAAAATCCGACATAGAGATTGAGCATGTGGCCCACGAGACGCTGGCCGGCCATTTGCGGGCCATTTTGGGCACGCTCACGGTGGAAGAAATCTATAAAGAACGGGAGAAATTTGGTCAGCAGGTGCAGGATGTTTCTGCCGGTGATTTGAGCAATATGGGCTTGCAGATCGATTCGTTTGTGATCAAAGATGTCCAGGACGAGGAAGGCTATTTCGAAGCCCTGGGCCGTAAGCGTATTGCCGAGGTCAAGCGCGACGCCACCATTGGCGAAGCCGAAGCGGAAAGAGACGCGGTGAAAGCCTCAGCCAAGGCGCGACAAGAAGGTGAAACAGCCCGTTTTGCCGCCGAAACCAAAATTGCCGAGTCTGAAAGGGATTATTCCGTACAGAAAGCAACCTACGACGCTGATGTCAACCGCAAAAAGGCCGAAGCCGAACTGGCTTACCCTCTTCAGCAAAATATCACCAACCAGCAGGTGAGAGCAGAGGCCATTCAGGTTGAAGTGGTAGAAAAACAAAAGCGCATTGAGGTTCAAGAACAAGA
The DNA here is from genome assembly GCA_024277275.1 of Chloroflexota bacterium. Classification (GTDB taxonomy): domain Bacteria; phylum Chloroflexota; class Anaerolineae; order 4572-78; family J111; genus JAJRVO01. Next base: position 1,209 of record JAJRVO010000063.1, on the reverse strand, counting down.
AGTGCTGCGACGTGAAAAAGAGTTAGAGGCCACCGTTCGCAAACCGGCTGAGGCCAAAAGGTACGAGATTGAAATGCTGGCCAACGCCAAAAAATTCCAAACCCTGACCGAGGCCGAAGGTCAAGCTGAAGCCACTCGCTCTATTGGTGAAGGTGAGGCCGACGCCGCCAAAGCCAAAGGTCTGGCCCAGGCCGAGGTTATTCAGGAGCAGGGTATGGCCGAAGCAAACGCGATGCTCAAAAAAGCGGGAGCCTGGCAAGAGTACAATGAGGCCGCTATTATCCAACAACTGATTGACCGGCTACCCGAGATAGCTGCGGCTATTTCCGCCCCACTCTCCAAAACAGACAAGATTACAATTGTCAGCGCCGGTGGGGATGGCAGCGGCGCCGGGGCCAATAAAGTAGCTCAAGACACGGCTAATATTATCGCCCAAATCCCAAATATTGTTGAAGGATTGACGGGTGTCGATTTGGTTGAGGCTATCAAGAAGTTACCGGCTATCAAGAGCGCCCAAGATGAGCAGCCTGATGAAGACACTTCAGAAGGCGAGGCGGAGTAGTGTCAAAATAGAAACCTTCTCTACTCCACAAAGCGCAAGAGTTCCCAAGCCCGACGGTAACGTCTCAGTCGTTTTAAATCTTTTTTGGTTACTTTGCCCGACAAGCGACGGATATCCATATTGTCTTCCAAATCGGCCAGCTTTACCCGCCGCGAAATAGGGTTCAGTTTGCTGCGGGCGACAAACTCACCATACGTCTCATGACTGCGCCGGGTAACGCCATCTAACGCAGTGATGACTTCATCGCTATAGCCCATTTTTCGCAAATCTTTAAAGGTCAAGGCGCTATCCTCAACCACATCGTGCAATACCCCCACTATTTTTTCAACCTCGCCCTCCAAGCTAAACATCACCCGCAACGGATGCAAAATATAAGGCTGGTCCGCCTTGTCCATCTGTCCTTTGTGTACCTCAACTGCCAGGGCAATAGCCTCTTCCAATGTCGCCATAAAAACCTCCTGTAGGGGCGCTTGATAATTGAGGATGCACTTATCCGTATAATCTATTAGACATTATACCGATTAGACTTATGTTAATCTAGTAAGAGCAGAATTGTCTGAATGATAGAATCAAAATTCTTTAATTCTGAAAATTCTGCTCTCAATAGCAGGCAAAAAATGAAACACATTTAAATTGATATAATCTCT
>JAJRVO010000657.1 GCA_024277275.1 Chloroflexota bacterium | reverse complement strand
GGAGCAACGTTTGCGGGATATTTTCTACCCGCCAGGCAGGTACACCGTCGGCCAACACCTCCTGCGCCAACCCCGCCGAAGCCAGTTCCACAAACTGCGCCTCCGTCACCAGCCGAATCAGCATAGAGTCACTGACATCCACGACCAGCCCCAAATTGAGTGGTGCAAACGCCGACATGCGGTCAATATCAGCTTCTACTAACAGATAGATCAACCGTGGCTGTCCGGCAAGCGGCAATTTATCCGTGTTTAATTCACAAGAGATTGAGAGAGGGTTCACCATAACAAAGTTCTGATCCCTGGCTTGACAAGGTTGGAAATCAACCGCCACAACTGCGACTTTTGTATCAATCTAATGGCGTCACCACAAAATTGTCAAATGTACCTCCGCTACGAGTGCAATAGATCCCGATTTTCCCTGCCTGATAACCACTTACGCTAAATTGATTTATCCGTTCGTCATTTACAAATGTCGTTATGATATTATTTTGAGTGGATACATAAATTGTATATGGGAATGTAGCCCGCTCTAAGCGGGTAGATGCATTTGGTATGTCACTCCCATTTTTCTGCCAACTGATCCAATTAGAATGCAACAGTGCAGATAAATAATGATCATCTTCAGTATATAAGATGCGAAGATAACATGCCCCGCGTCCCTCAGTTATCATATCCATTTTGACGGCGTAATTTTGCCACGTTTCGTCTCCTATCCATATATGCGCCCCTTTCAAACTCACAAGTTGCCCGTTGACCGTTCCCCAGTAATCAGGATAGTAATCCCATTCAGGGTTTATGCCTGTGTCGAAGGAATCGTAAAATTGGGGAATACTGATGGGGGTCGGTGTAAAAGTAGGCAACGGGGTTGCGCTCGGTTCTGGGGTATTGGTAGGCAACGGGGTTTCAGTGGGAGTAGATGTGCTTGTTGGAACAGGTGTGTTTGTTGGCGGCGGGGTTGGGGCATCAGTTGGCAAACTCCCGGCGGTTTCTATGGGTATATCTGTTGGGGCGGCTCCAGCCACGGTAGCAGCTGCCGCTTCTGTGGGCAAAGGCTGTTCTGTTGGCGTTACGGCAGCAACAGTTTCGCCGCCGATGAATTGTGAGCCAATCCACAAGGCCGCCATCGCCAAAACAACAAAGAAAAACAGAATAGCCGTGATTGCCAACCACGGCTTACGCTTTTTAGGTGGCGGTGGCGGAGGGCGGCGGGGAGGCTGTGCGGGAGGGGACGGCGGCGCATATTGTGTTGGCGGCAATGGCGGCGGCACGGCCGCAGATATTGGTTGTCTTGGAGCCTGCCCACTTTTCAAGGCGTGCAACATTTGACGCGCACTCTGGTAACGCTGATCAGGATGTATCGCAACCGCCTTATCAATAATAGCGGCAACTGCAGGGGAAATCTGTGGGTTCAACTGACGCAGGGGAACTAAGCTGTGAGCGTTAAGCATCCGTTTGTGGACATCAGCAGGAAGCTGTCCTGACAGCAAACGGTACATCGTCGCCCCCAAACTATAAATATCGCTGCGGGCGTCGGTATGGTTCGGGCCGGCAAACTGTTCCAGCGGCGCATACTCCGGCGTCCCCATTCCCTGTATAATCGTAGCCGTTGTCAACTTGTTGGGGTCTAACAATTTAACCAAGCCAAAATCCACCAGTTTTATACGGCCGGATTTAGGCAATAATATGATATTAGCTGGCTTAACGTCCCGATGAATCAGCGGCGGTTGCTGCCGGTGCAGGTAATCAAGCGCCTCCAGCACCTGTTTCATCCAAATCAACACGGGTTTCTCTGGCAACGGCCGGCTCTTCTGCTGCCAATGGTGAAGGGCAACATCTTCTAAATTGCTCCCCTTAATATATTCCATCACCAGATATTCGCTATTATTCACCGTAAAATAATCGTATACCCGAGGCAAGTTAACATGAGCCAGTGCCGCTAACAGGCTGGCCTCATTTTCAAATTGCCGTTGATACTGTTTAAGAGCAATTGGTGAGATGTTGGAGGCGGGCTGATTTTCCTTGATAGCACAAGGCCGGTTACGTAGATTGGCGTCTTCTGCCAAATAAACGGCGCCTATCCCACCCTGCCCTAATTGGCGAATAATTTTGTAACGATTTTGCAGTACTGTTCCAGGTTTTAACATAATATATTGTGGGTGACTCTCTGGACATTAAAAATGAACAGAGATAGTCAGTCAAGCTTATCTGTGTCGCCCTTTATACGTCCAATTTATTTTTATTTACTCTTAAAACGCACTTTTATCTTCCCCATACCGATGCGATCTTCATCTTGCAAGAGATGTTGGGTAATAGCTGCCTGATTTAAGGTAAGAGGGCCTTTGGCATAAAGCGTAAATACTCCTTGCTCTTGTCGTATTTCAGCGTGAACGGGCTGCAAAGTTGAGTCGCCATACAGCCCAAAATCAGAACTATCAGACAGCCCGATTGTTGTCGTTCCCTTTGAAATAATATATTCTTTTCCTTCATCGCGCCCGCTGGAAACGACTTTGAGCCAAGCCGTTTTGAGCAAAACAGGTATCAGACTGATAAACAGCCCAATAAATGCACCCAGTATGGCAAATCCCCAGGCGCGGCTGGCCATGGGGCGCGACAGCGTTTGCCGCGACAAGGTAAAAGCGGCGCCGCCGATAAGTCCGCCCAACAATCCGCCCAGCCCGCCATACATCAGGCTGCGTGTGGAACGGTGAGCGATCCCTTCGCTCAGGCCAAGCATCAGACCAAAAACTGACCAGCCAATCAAACGGCCGATGTCGTTCCGGTTTAAGGCTTGAAACAGAAATTCACCGATAAGCAGCCCAATGACACCGCCAGCCAAACCAGTGGCAAAACCGACGGCCGCTCCTTTAAACATGCGGCTGATGCTGCCCTCTGTCAGGCCGGTAAAGCCGCCAACCAGCACACCGATACAAACACCGATGACAAGTCCGTTAACGGCCGCGTCCATATAGACGTTTTCCATCTCTAATTTCAGGAGCAAGTCGAGTATCGCCCACGCGATTAACCCGCCCCACGCGCCGATTAGGGTTCCATAAAAAATTTTAAGGTTTAATGACATGGTTACTCCTGTGGAGCGCGGGCAGCTTGCCCGCTTTATGC
>JAJRVO010000656.1 GCA_024277275.1 Chloroflexota bacterium | reverse complement strand
GTCAGTATGTGTTGTGTCTGCTGACCGTGCAGCCCCACTGCCAGTTGATAAGCGCCGGGTGGCGTGTCGGGATTTATATTTACATCCAAATCGTGGCGAATGATAGGCGAGGGGATAGGCCACTGCGAAGGCGGATAGAATTTTAGGGCGTCGGCGGGACGTTCCAGGCTGGCTCCCCAAACGCCTTCCGGGCCGACCAGGTGAACAAAGGGCGCGGCGTTGCCGGTAACGGGCCGGTCGGCGGTCCAGTAGAGGGTAACGTGCAGCCAGCCTGACGGGGGATGAAATAACTCGTCGGTAGCGGAGGCGGCGCGGTCGGCTTGATAGCCAACCAGTCGCATACCGTTTTCAAAGCGAAGCTCAACCGGCTCGGCTGTTGCCGGTAGGCTATTGAGCCGGTAGCCGGGGGCGTACCCTTTGAGGATGATGCCCGGCGGATAAAGTTCTGTGACCAGCGGGTAGCGCGTAGCCAGCCATTGCTCAACCAGCCTGTCCGGGTCCGGAGCGTTAAGATGGGATTGAATGAGCCAGATTATCTGGTGATTGCCAATAACGCCCTGTAACGGGCCGTCAAGGGCGGTATTGGGGGTGACATTGCTGAAAGCGGCGTAGGTTTGGCCGGGGCCTTGAAAGTAGTATTGAAAGGGATATCGTACCCAATCGGGGTGAATCAGAATGCCGTGGTTGGGCGCGGCATATCGGGCCAGGTAGGCCGCGCTTTGCCGCCAGGCTTCTTTAGTCGCCGGAATGCTCCATTGGCCGGGGAGGGGGAGGGCGGTTAGGGTAAAGAGAATGATGAATGATGAATGATGAATGATGAATAACGAGTGGCACGTGATGCGAGAAACCAAAGGTTGCCTGGCGTGATGCGAGTAACCAAAGGTTGCCTGGCGTAACCATTGACTGAGATTATCTGCGCCGGTGGCGGCTAACATCAGCAGCCAGGGGACCATTACAATGAAGTATCGCTCGCCGAAGAAGGCCAGGTGGTTGCGTAGGAGGAGAAGGTTGGCGATGGCGAAGGGGGAGAGGAGGAGGAGAGTTAGGAGGATTTTGGATGGTTCGACCCTGCTCACCACAGGTTTTGGATTTTGGATTTGAGATTTGAGATTTGTTAATTGTTCATTGTTCATTGTTAATTGTTCATTGTTAATTGCTAATTGCTCATTGCTCATTGCTAATTGTGTTTTGGGGTAGGCCAGAATGGCGAATAGAGCAGTAGTGGCAGGGATGGCTATTTTGAGGGTGGGCGATAGGGGCGCTTTCCAGATGGTGAAGGATTGCAGGAGCCACCAGGCTCGTTGGAGAAGGCCGGTGAGGGGGGCGCCGGGGGTCGATTCGCCGGAGAAGCGCCAGATAGCTGACAGGATGGGGGTATAGGCCAGGGTGATGACCACTCCGCCGACGGCAAAAATCAGCCAAATTTGCCGGGCGCGAGGGTAACTAATGATGAGCCACAATCCCAGGGCGGGCAGCAGAAAGCCGGTGTAGAGGTGGCTGTAGAGACCGGCGATGGCGGAGAGAATGAACAGAATGATGAATGATGAATGATGAATGATGAATGGTGAATAGTGAATGGTGAATGGTGAATGGTGAATTTTTTTATGGGTTGGAGATTCGGGATTGGAAGTTGGTTGATTAACTTGCCACTTGCCACTTGCTGCTTGCCACTTGCTACTTTGCAAAAAGGCCCAAACGGTGAGGGCGGCAAAGAAGGCGGCGGGGGCGTACATGCGGGCTTCTTGGGAGTACCAAATCAAGAAGGGGTTAAGGGCTATTAAAGCGGCAGTGATGAGGGCTACGCGCCGGTTGAAGAGCAGCGTTGCAATGCCGGCCGTAATCGGTGTCAATAGAACGCCAAATACAACAGACAGGCCGCGCACGCTCGACTCGCTAAAACCGAAGAGGGTGGTCCAGCCTTTGAGCATCAGGTAGTAGAGGGGCGGCAGGCGGTCTTCGACCAGGGTAAAGCCAACCTCTAAAATGCGGGGAACGCTTTGCCTGGCCCAATGAACACTGACGGCTTCATCGAACCAGAGGCTGTGGTAGGTGAGGTTGTAGAGGCGTAAGGCCAGGGCTATTAAGATGATGGCGAATAGTGAGAGACGATATTTGTTCATGCCGGTTAGCATATTGCCATAGGGGAAATAGGGGGACAAGAGCTACGAGAACTAGCGTTTCGCAGCGTAAATAACTGCACAGTTTAACCCCTTACGCGAAACACTTAAACAGTTGGGCGTTGAGCTATCCGATAACTACGTAGTGACTTACGCCCAACTGTATTAGCCTCAGTCCGTTTGTAAGTCTTTTAGAAACAGGTAAAATTCTGCTTTTACCTGCATCCACACTTCTGCTAAAGGGATTATTAGCTTGCTTAACTCATTCCAATCCAGAAAGAACGAGTAAGAGTGGCGGTAGAAATGTCTAAATCCCATATAGTCTGCCAATTGTTGAGTAGTTTCAACTTTCAGAACAGGTTTTCTTTGCGATGTAGCTTCCGTCATCCGAGTTAGCAGATCTCGATGCCAATTTGACCCCGTGGGAACGTCTGCGTCGACTCCTTTGGCAACGGATAGAAAAATGTTTTCCAGCCCATTGTAAAACGAATGCACAATAGAGGCCAGAGCAGTAACTTCAACCAGGTCAAGCTGTTCTTTTTGTGTCCGTTCCAAAAGGTCAGCATAAGCTTCAAATAGCTTGTCAATCTGTCCAATCTCAAATTTTATCTGAGAAATAGTTTTTTCAATCAATGCGAACTAGTTCTCCTTCCCGTTCCAGGTAGCGTACAAAGGCATCTTGACTGTCCAAATTAACCAAATCCACAGGATAATCTAACTTGAGCAGAAGTTGGCCTAAAAGATGGAAGAAGCTACCTTTTGGACATCCTCGAATTGCCAAATCAATATCTGAATTGTCTCTGGTTTTCCCGGTGGCGAGTGAACCGAATAGAAAAATTTGGGTACAGCCCCCTGCTTTGAGTATCTCTACGGCCCGTCGAACATTCTGTTGATAGGTTTGTGCTTTCACTTGCATACACTCCAAAAGACATCCTGATGTTAAAGACACGCCATGCCTACAATGAGTTTATTATAACATAAAGCTATCTATCACTCTACTATCAGCATTTGCGCTACAATTAGCCGTGTTTCGCCGCCGGCAAGCGGGAGACGTTGAAAGGCGGGGTCGGCGGCATTGTAAAGGCCAACTTCGATGGCGTAGCTGCCGGGGGATAGATTGGGCGGGATGGACAGGGTAACGGTATCGGCGATGATTTCGTTGGGAACCCAGCCCTGGGTGGGTTTGGGCGGGGCGTGGTCGGCGTTGATGAGTACGATTTCTTGGGCGTTGAGCAGGTGGGTGAAGACGGTGTAGTTGATATCAAGGGACGACTCGGCGCGCCAGTAGAGGGTTAGAGCGATAGTTTCTCCCTGCGCGGCGATGCAACCGGCGGGACAATCCGCGCCGATAAGAGTCGCCTGGTCGGAAAAATTGGCTTCAAGAGGAATATCGACAGAGGCGGGTGGGGTAAAGTTGCGTTCGGTGGGCAAGATTTCAATTTTGTCGAAGGAAAACATCTCGTCGTAATCATAAGCGCCAACATTGATGATGTGGAGTTGCAGGCTGGCCGTTCCGGGCGCAACTTCAGGCGGGATGTCGAGCCAATACTGCCCCAGCGCCATATCGCCCGACTGCCAGCGCGGCAGGTTAAAGTTGCGGCTGGGGGTTAATGATGAGCCAATGCGATGGCTTTGTCCCTCGGCGTCGATTATATCAAAGACAATCGATACGTCGTCAAGATTGTATTCCCCGGCTTGCCAGAGCAACGCCAGCAAAATCCTGTCGCCGGGCTGTGCGCTTTTTTGAGGCAGGATGCTGCGCCGCAGGCCGATGATGGGAAACAGGTCAACCAGCGGGTTTTTGTCTATGGGTAGGGGGCCGTTTTGGGGTTGTACCAGGCGGCTAAGATTGACAAAATCAATCAGGGCGGTGCGGCGTTGGGGGCGTTCCTGCTCATCCAGCACATCCCAGCCAACAAAATCTGGCGACGCATTGGCGGCGGTAGAGTCGCCGGTTTGATCTTCGCTTGTGCCCAGACCAATCTCGGCGACGTATAGACCGGGCGGGGTTCCAATTTGCCAGGGGAGTTGGTGGCGGGTCATTACAATTTTGCCAATGGGCCAGCGGGAAGGGGGGTAGAGGTAGGCTCCGGGTCGCCCGGTGATGGTTTTATCGCTCCAGGTAAAGCCGTCTCTATCGGTCAGGCTTAAGGTCATCATCAGGTTGTTGGGGAGGGAGCGACGGGGCCGCCAGAACAGAGCCAGATCGGCGTCGCTCAGTTGGGTCATACCCAGCAGGTCGACCTGGTTGGCAAAGTTGTAGCTTGCGCCCGTTGTAAGGCTGTTTGACGCGTCTTCCGAAGGATTGAAGGCGGCAGGTCGTTTGATGGGGTTTTCGAGCAGTAGATGGGTTTTATTTGGGTCGAGTTGCCAATGTTCCAGGCCGACTCCCCAAAAGTCGCCGGCATCGTTGGGTCGCCGGCCAATCAGGTCGAGCCAGAAAGGAACAACGCCGTTAGGGTCAATCACCTCGTATTGCCACCTGACCAGCCATGCCCCCTCTTGGCCTTCAACGGCTTCGGCGATGTTGGCGGCGATGCTTAAATCTGTGACCTGGTTGACGTCAAGGCGCAGCATCCAGGGCAGGGGAGTCCAGCCGTCCCAGCCATAGTAGTAGGCCCACACCGGGAGCATATGGCCGGAGCTGAGAAGTACGGTTTCATTGGGGGTTTTGCGCTCGCGCACAAATTGGGCCAAAGCTCTAAAGTCGTCTTTGGCGAAGAGCGAAGGGGGAGGGGCAAACCAGTTGGCGAGGCTGAAGATACTGGTAGCGAGGATGAAGAGGGTGAAAATAAAAAACGTAATGCGTAATCCGTAATGCGTAATCCGTGATGCGTGATGGGTTTCCAGCAGCCCGGTTAGACCGGCGGCGAGAATGAGGGCAAAGGCGGGCCAGGCCAGCAGCGTGTAGCGAGGGTTGAATTTTGGCGATTGGTAGGTGAGGGTCAGGATGAGGGTGATGGGGAGTAGCAGCCAGAGGAGGAGGAAGGGGAGCGAATGGTGAATGATGAATGGCGAATGGCGAATGGCGAATGGCGAATGGCGGACACTTTGTGTGAAGACGAATGACAGGTAGAGCAATCCAAAAACTAAAACCAATAAGCTAAAATAGACAAGGGTTAGCTGCCAGCCGGTTTGTTCCAGGACGGTTTCGCCGATGGTGAAGCTGATGAGGATTTTGCGCAGGGCTTCGTTGAGTTTGAGCGCGCCGGGCCAATAGCTGGGGTCGTCGCCCAGGCGGGCGAAGATGGTGGGTAGCCAGGGCGCAAAGAGCAGCAAAGCGCCTGTAAAGCTCATCAGCAGGCGCTTTAGCAAGGGCTTGGGGAAGCGTTGTCGCCATAAAATATATAAGGCGTATAGGGCGTGGGCAATAAGCAAAAAAGCGGCAAAATAGTGGGTGTAGAGCGCGGTAGCGGCGGTTAGAGCATAGAAAAAAGGCAGTAGGAAGTAGGGAGTAGGAAGTAGGGATTGGGGATTGTTAATTGTTAATTGCTCATTGTTAATTGTTAATTGTGCAATGATTTTGAGGAGGAGGTAGCTGGTTAGGGTGGCTTGAAAGGTGAGCATGGTGTACATGCGGGCTTCTTGGCTGTAGTAGATCATTAGGGGGGAGATGGTGAAGAGAGCGGCGGCCAACAGGGGGGCAAGGGTGCGGGGGGGCAAGGGGGCAAGGGGGCAGGGGGGCAGGGGGGCAGGGGAGAAGAGTCGGCGAGCCAGGGTGTAGATGAGAGGGATGGTTAGTGTGTTGAAGATAACGGATGGGAAACGTAAGGCCCACTCGCTGTCGTCAATGATGATGTCGGTGGTCCAGATGAGAAGGTAGTAAAGGGGAGGCTGAATGTCGTCGGCGGTCCACTTGATGAGGGTGGGTAGTTGCATCTGGGAGAGCATCCAGGTGACGCCTTCATCGTACCAGAGGCTTTGTTGACCCAGGAAGGCAAGGCGTAGGGCAAAGGCTATTAAGATGAGTATGAGTAGCAGAAAGCGGTTTTTGCTCATATTGGCGACATGCTACCACGGTGTTGGGGAAGGGGCAAAGAGTTTGGTGAGTTTAATGAGTTTAATGAGTTTGGTGAGTTATTTGATTTTGATTTGTGTTAGTTGGAGCGTGTTGCTGCCATTTGGGAGAGGGAGGCGTTGCAGGGTTTGAGCGTGGTAGAGGCCAAGCTGTAGCGTGTAAGTAGCCGGGGGGAGGTTGGGGGGAAGGGTGAGGGTGGGGTTGTCGAGAATGGGTTGGCGTGGGGGCCATTGTGACGTTGGTTGGGGCGTAAGCCAGGTGGGGAAAGCGTCGCTTTGGGCAACTAGATTTCCGTCGGGGGCCAGAAGGTGGATGAATACGGTGTAATCGGTTTCCGGCGGTTGGTTGGCGACCCATTCCAACAGGATGCGCAGGGTTGACTCCGATTGCCGATTGCCGGCATCGAGCCGGAAGCCGGTTAGTTGAATTGCTGGACCAAATTGGGCCTCAATGGGGATTAGAGGCTGAAAGCTGCCAACCGGGGGAAGATGGGTTAAAAATGGGCCTTGTCGTTTAAAACTGGCTAATTGCGCCCAGTTACCGGGTTGGAGTTGGACATTTTTGCTGTCTGAGTTGTTGGCGACAGGCAAGCGTTGAGTGGGGTCGCGAGAGCTGTTTTCTGTCATTCCCACGGCCAGGCCCAGATGAAATGTGTCGGGCAAAAGTTGGGGAAGCGTTTCAGTGACGATGGTTTCGCCGGGTTGCCAGACTTCGGGCGGATACCAGACGGTAGCGATCATTGGTACTTGAGTGGGGTCGCTTAGAAGTTGGCCCAGGTCGTTGTAAATTAGAGGCCATAGTTTAAGGTCTTTGGGCAGGGTGTCCGTGGCTTGCCAGTAAAAACGAATTGTTACGCCGTCGTCGGGGTCGTCGTGAACGCTGTAGCCTGACAGTTGGAGGCCGCCATCGCCAAAGGTTAGTAGAGCAGGGTAGGCGGATGAGGTAGTGGGGTGGGTGAAGTTAAAAAAAGAGCAGGGGAGCGTCACTGCGTTTACAGGAGCAGGGGAGCAGGGGGGAGGAAGCACGGGGGTGCGAGGGATCGGTTGTTGTGAAGAGATTTTTTGGGCGAGTAGCAGACCGTGGTCGGCTTTGAGGATTGACCAGTTGGCGTTGAGCAGGTCCATAATTTTGGCGCGGGCGTTGTTGGGGTGGACGCCGGAGATATCGGTGATGTCAACCAGCAGGTAGTCGGCTTCCTGGATGGTGGGAAAAACGTAGGCGACGCGGCGATGGGCGAGGTGGGGGTGAAGGCCGGGACTGGCTGAGATTACGGCTTCTGGGGGGATTTGGGTAATAAATTGGGGTAGTTGGGCGGCGGCAGGAGTCATTTGGTAGGTTTCTGTACGGATAGAAAGTGGAGTCCAGCCGTGCAAGGCGTGATAGCCCAGCGACCAGAACAGCAGCCACAGGCAAGCGGCAATCAGGGTTGTTTGTTTGAGCGATTGCCCGTTGTTTTCGCGTAGCGAGATTTTATTAACCAAACGGCGAGTACCGTAAATGGCGGCTAGTGTAAAGGCTGCGACAAGCGGAGCCGAGTAGTGCTGCTCGCCGGAGTATTGGCCGGGAAAGTTGCTCAACAGATTGGCTGCCAGCACGGGTAAGCCGAGAATGAGCAGTTCCGGGGCCAGCAAGGGCAGAAAGCCGGCGGCGGCAAAAAGGCCAAGCAGGTATTGCCGGCG
>JAJRVO010000655.1 GCA_024277275.1 Chloroflexota bacterium | reverse complement strand
TAGTGTTGGTTGATGTTAACCCTGAAACCGGCGAAAACGTGGCCGCTGAAATTGGCGACCAGGCCCATTTTGTTAAAACCGACGTTACCTCTGAGGAGAGCGTGCAAAATGCCGTCGATACGGCGATTGAGGCGTTTGGCAGCATAAACGGGGCTATCAACTGCGCCGGCATTGCCATCGCCGAGAAAACCATAAGTAAAAAAGGCGCGCATGACCTGGGGCGATTTGTTAAAGTTATTCAGGTTAATCTGGTTGGCACGTTCAACGTGATTCGCCTGGCGGCAACGGCAATGGCCCAAAACGAGCCGGCCGAGAGTGGGGAGCGGGGCGTAATTGTCAACACGGCTTCGGTGGCCGCTATTGACGGGCAGGTTGGACAAGCGGCCTACTCCGCCTCAAAGGGGGGCGTGGTGGGGATGACCCTGCCCATTGCCCGCGATTTGTCTCGTGACGGTATCCGGGTGATGACTATTGCTCCGGGCATCTTTGAGACGCCGATGCTGGCCGGGCTGCCGGAATCGGCCCGTATTTCGCTGGGGCAGCAGGTGCCGTTTCCCTCTCGCCTGGGCCGGCCCGCCGAATACGCGGCCTTAGTCAAGCACATCATTGAAAACGAGATGCTCAACTGCGAGGTTATTCGGCTGGATGGGGCTATCCGTATGGCTCCGCGATAAGGAGTTAGTGTTTCGATTTAAAAAATAAAAGTCGGGCTGCTCGGCCCGACTTTTATTTTTTTCGTTGTAGCGGTTATGTTCGCTTGCTATCCTCGACTGTGCGCTGAAGACTGCCGGCCTTATATTTTTTAATCAAAGCGTTGGCTCGATGCCAGGCGGGGCCTCGACCTTTTTGCACTGAAAGCCCCATACCCTTCGTTAGATAGTTGTACAGTTCCCGATGTCCTCCCGTGTCGTACAGATCAGTGTCACCTGCTTCGGGTTGTTCCAATCCGTCCATCAGCCGGAGCAAATGTTCGCACTCTTCTTGAGTGATTTCTTCGACGTTATAGCCCCGTCTGATTAAAGCAAAAGCGTTGAAGTGTATGGCTGCTTCATTTATAGGTAGTTCTAATCCGGCGACTTTGGTTAGAAACCGATAGAGATATATATATTGGCTGCCAGCGGCGGCGCTCTCATTTGATGGTAGGGGCATAGTTTCAAATAAACGCCTAAGTTCCTGGTAGTTGTCGTAACTCAGCCAGGGTTCTTTGCCCTCTGGGAGGACATTGAGTTGCAAGACTTCGGCTTTATTCATCCCAACCTTATTAGCGGAACAATTCCCGGACAATGATGTTGCGTTGAATCTGGCTGGTGCCTTCGTAAATCTGGCAGATTTTGACGTCGCGCATTAATTTTTCGACCGGGTACTCTCTGATGTAACCGTATCCCCCAAAAATCTGAACCGCATCCGTGCAAACTTTCATCGCCATATCGGCGGCAAAGGCTTTGGCGGTGGCTGCTTCCCGGACGTTTGGCCGGCCCTGGTCAAACAGCCAGGCGGCTTGCCAAACCAGCAAGCGGGCGGCTTCAATTTGCATCGACATATCGGCAATCATATGGCCGATGGTTTGGTGCCGGTAAATGGGCTTGCCCATTGTTTCGCGCTCGCGGGCGTATTTAATCGACTCTTCCATTGCCCGGCGAGCCACCCCCACGGCTATGGCCCCCACGCCGGGCCGGGAGCGGTCAAAGGCTTTCATAGCAATCATAAAACCTTGCCCCTCTTTGCCCAACCGATTTTCTACCGGCACGCGCGCATTTTCCAAAAATATTTCGCCGGTATCGGAGGCGTTTTGCCCCATTTTTTCAAAGGGTTTCCCCACCGACAGGCCGGGGCTGTCTCTATCAATAATAAAGGCGCTCATACCTTTGTAGGGTTCATCCGGGTTGGTGTAAGCAAAAACGGCGTACCAGTCTGACACCGTGGACCCGGTGATGAAGGTCTTTGTGCCATTGAGTACGTAGCAGTCTCCCTCGCGGCGGGCCGTGGTTTTTATGGCGGCTGCGTCGGAGCCTGCGTTCGGCTCGGTGATGCAGTAGGCGGCCAGTTTGCCGTCTGCCAGTTGGCCCAAATACTTTTGCTTTTGAGCTTCGTTACCGGCCACAAGTACGGGCAGAGCGGCCACGTTGTTAATGACAATGGCCAAAGCGATGCCGGAGCAAGCCCAGGTCAATTCTTCGGTAACAATCACCTCTTCCATCAGGGTCAGATCCATACCGCCATATTCCTGGGGCACGTTCATGGTTGTCAGGCCCAGAGCCTGGGCTTTTCTGACGATGGGCCACGGGTATTCGTGTTTTTTGTCGTACGCTTCGGCAACGGGCAACATCTCGTTTGCGGCAAAGTCGTGGGCCATTTGCCGCATCATTTTTTGTTCTTCATTCAATTTAAAACCGATGCCGTTACTTTCATTAGCCATGAGAATAACTCCTTATTGAGATGAGATGATTCGGTAATTATGTGGATTGTTTTAGTCAACTGGACAAAAGACGATGGACGAACGACAAAAACTCCGCGCTATCGTTTCTTTCGTCCACCGTCCAGTACTTACGCAGTTGCTGTTTTGTATGCGGTTTTGAGCCTCATTTAGAGCAGAATCGGCAGAATATTAGAATAAAATTCTCTCATTCGGCTAATTCTGCTCTAAACTGCGTAAGTACTACACCGTCGTTCGTCATTCGTCCTTTTTGACGGCTATGTTGAATTACCGAATCCTCTCGAGATTTACAAACAGTGTCTAAAAAATAGTGGGTTTGAGTTAGCGTATTATAGTGGGGGATAATGAATTACAAAAATTTTGAGGATGAGCAGCGAAGATAACCACTGGTTACAATCTGCTAACCGGGTCTGCTTCCAGAGCTACTTTGACTTTTTGATACTCGGTTTCAAACTGGGTTATCTTTTCATCTGCAATCTCAACCTGCGCTTTGTGACCCGCAGTTTCCAACTCCTGGCATATAGCGGAGAGCGTCATTGCCCCAAGTGTGGCGCTGTTTGACTTAAGGGTGTGCGCTGCCAGAGTTAACGTTTTGCTATTTTGCTCGGCTATAGCTTGTTGCATGTCTGCCAACTGGTCGGGGATTTCCTCCAGAAAGAGGTCAATCAGTTCTATAACCAATTCTGCGCCACCCTCTCCTGTAGAAGCGCTGAGGAGTTCCAGCGCGGCCAGGTCAATGACCGTTTCAAGGGGCGGCTTATCAGCAACAGAGAGAAGCACGGGCGGTTCAGGGGGCGACAGTACATTCTCTTCCTGGTCGACAAGAGAACGGCATTGACGCAGGGCCTCAATGAGTTCATCTCTATTAACCGGTTTGCTGAGGTAATCGTCCATACCTTCAGCCAAATATTTTCCCGGTCTCCCACCAGCGCGTCGGCTGTTAGGGCAATAACGCGGGGTTGTTGATTAAAGGGCCACTGTTGGCGGATAAGCTGTGTGGCTTCTATGCCATCCATCTCCGGCATTCGCACGTCCATCAATACTACATCATAAATCTGTCGCATAAGGGCTTCTAATACTTCCAGGCCGTTGGCGGCCACATCTGCCCGGTAGCCCATTCTTTCCAGAATGCGTAATGTTACCTTTTGGTTAATAGCATTGTCTTCGGCCAAAAGAATACGCAGCGGGTAACGCTGCCCCATTTTGGCGTCAACTTGCGACCAGTCCGCGGCCTGGGTAATTGAGGTGGTGGTCATCTCTTTGGCAAAAATACCAACCAGCGTGTCATGCAGTTGGACAGGTTTAACCGGCTTGGTTAAAAAAGCCGCCAGGTCAAGCTGGCTGGTTTGAGAAAGAAAGCCTTGCTGGCCTATAGAGGTCAAAATTACCAGCGGCAAGCTTTGAGCGTCATAATGCTTGCGAATCTTAGCCGCCAGAGTCAGGCCATCCATCTCCGGCATTTGCATATCCAAAATAGCCAGGTCAAACTGGTCGCCTTGCTCAATCCAGGCCAATGCCTCTGTGCTGGAGGTAGTAGAGACAGGGAGCATTCCCCAGGATTTGGTTTGAAGAGACAGCGTGCGCCGGTTAATGGTGTTATCGTCTACAATCAGTAATTTTTTGCCGGATACGGCAGGGTGGGCGCTTTGCAGGTGGAAGGCAGTTTGCTTAGAAATGGCTTCGGCAATGATGGTAAAATGAAAAGCCGACCCCCGGCCCGGCGTTCCTTCGCTCTCTACCCAAATTTTGCCGCCCATCATTTCTACCAAGCGTTTGCATATAATTAAACCAAGCCCGGTTCCGCCATACTTTCTGGTTGTTGAGGCGTCAAGCTGGGTAAAAGGTTGAAACAGGTGAGCGATACGATCTTGAGGAATGCCAATGCCGGTATCTTTGACGGTAAAGTGAATCTCGTATCTGTTCTTTTTTTCTTCTATTTGCGGAAAAGCCAGCGAACGGCTGGTAATTGAGGTGACAACTTCTCCCTTGTCGGTAAACTTAACGGCGTTGCTTAAGGGAGTTCCAGAAAAATAATTCTCCCAAAAATCAAGCAGGGAGAGGGCGAATAAGAACAAACCATTTTTCCAAACCGGGCAATCGTTCAAATCGTTTTTCCAACTCCTCCATCGCTTTCTGGGTTAAT
>JAJRVO010000654.1 GCA_024277275.1 Chloroflexota bacterium | reverse complement strand
GTCTGAGCTTCATACAATTTGTCAATATGTTGTAAACTGTGACCTGTTGCCATTTCAGCCGTTATGTTACCGTTAGCATAATCTGAGATAATCTGCTTGTGGTTGTAAGTTCCCATTGTATCTCCTTTATCATATCGAAATTAAGTTGCGATTTCGGTGCCAATTGGCAGCGATTGTATCACAACACGTTCTTGGTGTCAAATGGCATCAAGTGATTTGAGAAGGAAACACGGCATGGAGCGAATTGGTGAAAAACTAAAAACATTACGTTTGCGACATAGCCTGACCACCAGACAATTGGCGGAATACTTGGGGACTACCAATAGCCAAATCAGCAGAATTGAGAATGGACTCAGGCAGCCCTCCGGTGATTTAATTGTCCGAATAGCGGATTTCTTTGATAGTTCTCTTGATAAACTCATGCGGGATGAATTGGACCTGGATTAACTCGGAGGCAACTTATGGCAGAATTAGCGGATTATATGCCCCCCTTAAACATATCAACAGATGAACTCAAAAGATGGGGTAACTTGTGGCTGGGCGAATCTAATCCTGAGACCGGCAAAAGCAAACGATCTCAATGCTTTGATCGACACCAATCCGTAAACTTTGCTTCTTTCATTGACGCCGAGTTTGCCAGGGCGCTGGCTGTGATGTTGGGCGGTATTCCGGTTGAACGTCCCAATAGCAAGGCGCTTATTCCCCCATTCCCCGATTGTGTTGAAGTCGGGCCAGTCCGAATCATCGGCGGAATTCGGCCTCAAAACTTTGACGCAGCTTATCGTCCTGATGGGCCTCGCGTGGTATTTGATAGCAAAACCCTGAATGACTTCAAAAGCGTTGGCAAAAATTGGCAAAATATGGTCAATGACCTGGCAACCGAAGCCGCTACAGTTCACACCAGATTTCCTTATGCGCTTGTTGCTTTCATTGTGGTTATCCCCAAACCGGCGCTTGGCGGCAAACAAGAGGCCGATATTATTAGAACCCTTGAACGGTTGGGGACAAGAAACGATGTTTTAGACCAAACACATCTGGCCGAAGCGCTCTCTTTAATCGTCTGGCATCCAGAAACGGGTAAAATTGACCCATCAATCCCGTCCCAAACCTCCAATCTCCGCATTGAGAAATTTTCGGATACTCTGTATCCGCACTATTTGAACCGTTACAAAGGTTTACCCCCGCACGACTAAAAACCGTCAGTCCTGAAATGTCCCGGAATAGAACAGATGTGGTATAATGCTTGCTATGGCGCAACTAAGTTTTTTCAAGCATTTAAACACATCATTCCCCACCAATAAGCAAGCTGCTGATAGCCGCAAACTTAGAGGGGGCTACTATACTCCTCTTGAACTGGCTCAATATCTTGTCAGATGGGGTGTTCGGGATGATACAGAACGTATCCTGGAGCCAAGCTGTGGTGATGGAAATTTCGTTCTGGCTATTCTTCAGCATTTGGCTAATGCGCCTCACCTATCCCCCACTATAACAGCCATAGAATTGATACCCGATGAGCTAAACAAAGCTCAAAACAGAACGGCACAGCTTGATAAAAATGGCAAGGGACGCCCTGCGCTCCCCGAAATTGAGTGGGTCTGTCAAGATTTTTTTGAGGCATATAGCCACCTCCGGCAAAATGGAAAGTTTAATCTCATTGTCGGTAATCCTCCCTTTATCAGATTTCAATACTTTAATGATGACAGCCGTAATCTGGCATTCAGTCATTTGAGATATGCCGGTTACAAACCAACCAAATTAGCCAATGCCTGGGCTGCTTTTGTACAATTAAGTGTTGAACTTTTACAAGATGGAGGCCGCCTGGCAATGGTTGTTCCGGCAGAACTACTACAGGTCAAATATGCTCACGAATTACGGGAGCGTTTGGCCGCCCAATTTGAGCATATCGTCATTGTAGGTTTTAAGAGGTTAGTTTTTCCAGAAATTCAACAGGAAGTGCTTTTACTATTGGCCGAAGGCAAGCGAGAATCTTCCAACTTGACTTCTGACATTCATACCATTGAGTTTTCGGATAGAGGAGAGTTATTGGGGCTGGATAATTTGGATGATGCAGTGGCCCACGTACCCGCTAAACATTCCAGAGCAGGGATGAAATGGACTTCATTGTTTTTGGATGACGCTGTTTTTGCCGCATTGGATGAAGCGGAAAACGCCGCCGGTTTAATTCCATTGGGACAGTTAGCAGAAGTAGATGTGGGTATTGTCACTGGTCGCAACAAGTTTTTCGTTTTAACTGACACCCAGAAAGATGAATTTCAAGCAACATCTTTAACCGTGCCTATCATCGGGCGAACTGCCGCACTAAAAACAACCTGTTTCAATAGCAGAGATTTTTGTGAATATAAAGAGCAATATCCATCTTTTCTGCTTGATTTAAACGGTGTAGCTTATAACGCTTTTCCGCAAGAAATCAAAGATTACATTAAATTCGGTGAACAAGAGAACATTCATCAAGGTTACAAATGCCGGATAAGAAAAAGATGGTATGACGTTCCTTCTATTCATACTCCCGAGGCCTTTCTATTTCGCCAGATTCATCGTTACCCACTTATGGTTGTAAATGAGGTTCAAGCTACCTCAACCGATACAATCCACCGGGTGCGTATAAAAAATGGTGTAAACATACGGCTATTAGCAACAACATTTTTCAACTCATTAACTCTAGCTTGGGCTGAAGTTTGTGGCAGAAGTTACGGCGGCGGGGTGTTAGAGTTAGAACCCCGTGAGGCTGAAGAATTGCCAATACTGTATGACGATAATATTGATATTGATACAGAAAAAGTAGAGGAATTATTAAGACAAGACCAGGCTTATGAAGCTTTAGATTATGTAGACAACGTAATTCTAAAAAATCATCTTGGCTTTGATGATTTTATGATAGAAAAAGTTCGTAATGCCTGGGAGCAGTTGAGAGACCGTAGAGTAAATAGAAAATAATCAAAAACAACCAAATCTCAACACAAAAGTTAGCCCCAACAAAAGTTGAGGCTTTTTTATTTTTTTAACCAGCTAACTACTGATTCTCATCAGAAGCAGACTTTGTAGCAGTACCTGCCGGTTGAATAATGACAGTGCTTGGGTATGAGATTTCTTTGGTGGCCGTGGCGGTAGGCGTTGGCGTAGCCGCAGATGTAGCTACAGCCGTTGGCCCTGACCGAGTTTCTGCGGGCGTGGGGGTCGATAAAATTGTTCCCGTAATGGTATCCATGGCATTGATTGACGGCGTTAGAAGCGCCCCGGGAATTTGGGCCAAAGCCCAGCGGGGATGGCTGGCTTGGCCGTCGGCGCTTAACTGTTTGGGCAAGCCCCCGTCCCGGCTGGTCATATGTAAATTGCCGTTGTAAACAAATAACAAATCTTCTCCATCCGGCGACCAGGTTAACTCCGGCAACTCCACCCCCAACTCCTCCCTAAACGGAAAAATCTGGCGTCTGTTGCTGCCGTCTGCATCAACCAATTGGATAGTGTAGCGACTGGTCACCGACCGCAGCGGCTCGACGGCCTGACCAAAAGCAATGCCCGCCTTGCCCCAGGCCGGGTTAGCCCACATGCCCACTTGTTCCGCTACTTTGGCCGAGACAGTTCCATCTGCGCTGATTAGCCACAAATCAAAGACCTCGCTCTCTTCCGCCGGTTCCGAGGCCAGCGGCGGGCCATGCACGGTGGCGGCAATAAAATTACCATTGGGCGACCAGCTCAAGCCGGGAACCCAAACCCAATCGCTAAATGTTTGCAGGGGAGAGAAATCGACCAGAGGGGTGGCGTAGTCGCTCGTAGAGGCATCATCGGGGATGTCCGCCAGGCCAATCACGCCAATCTGGTCAGCCCGGGCATAAGCAAGCCGGCTTCCATCCGGAGACCAGGCAAACGACGTCCCCCACCACGGATAAAGCCCCTGAGTATTGGGCGGTAAAATCTCCACCGGCTCGGATGACGGGTCGAGCAAATCAAGCGTCCACACATCATTATTGGCCTGCCAGCCGGGGGCGTTGGCCGTGCGTTCTGCAGTGCTATAAGCAATGAGTGATTGAGTGATACCGGGCGACCATTCGGCGTGGAGTACGCCCTGTATCCCCAGCGTAATGGGGGTCTCGCCCACAATGATGGTTGAGGCCAGCCACATTTCATTAAGGGGCAACTCGATTTCATCGGTCAGTTCTGTGGTGTAAAGCAAGCGGCGGCCATCCGGCGACAGGCTGAAAACGCGGCCATCCAGGTTGCCGTCTGTGGTTAGGGCGCGCCGGCTACCGCTGCTGTCTCTCAT
Organism: Chloroflexota bacterium; assembly: GCA_024277275.1. Classification (GTDB taxonomy): domain Bacteria; phylum Chloroflexota; class Anaerolineae; order 4572-78; family J111; genus JAJRVO01. The sequence continues at coordinate 6,924 of JAJRVO010000654.1, read as the reverse complement.
TAGCCAGGCATTGCCGTTTGAGATATAGGCCACCGTTCCCTCTACCGGCGCAGAGGGCAGCGTGTTCTGGGGGCCAATCACCATAACCTCAGGTATCGGTTCAATAACGGTGACTCGTGAAACCTCGGTGCGGCTGACCTCCACGCCATTTTCGTAAACTACCCGGATAGAAATCTGCTCTTCGCCGTTGACCCCAAGTTGGGCCAGCCTGGTTTGACCGGCAGCCAAAGCCTCGTTGATAACGGTTTGTCGCTCAAAGGAAACAACTTCTCGTTCGGTCTCCATCTCTTCTGTCACCCGGATAACCACAATGGTTAGGCCAGGTTCCAGTTGAACATACAGGTCAGGCTCAACTCGGTCCAGCGGGCCTAAAGCCACCTTTGCCTCAGTCAGCGCATCGCGGACGGTTGCGGCCTCGGTGGTCAGCGTTTGACGCGCCCCATCTACGTTGATAAAAATCTGATTGGGCTGGGTTTGACAGGCGGCTATAAAAATGAGGGTTACTAACAACCCGCTAAACAAGTTCAAATACTTAATACTCAAAATTTTAGCCTCAAGTTGTCTAAGTTCCAAGACTTCGCTTGGAAAACAAGGTTGCAAGGTTGCAGGGTAGCAGGTTCGGTAATTTGCCACTTTGCAACCCTGCAACCTTGATCGACGATTTTTTGTCGATGTGAAAGCCTAAGACGCTAAATAGAATGCGTAGGAGTTATTTTCTGCCGACTCCTTAAAACCCAAAAATTATACCACAAGAGAACTAAGCGGCTAAACCGGGCATATATTTGCTTAGCTATTTATTGTGATGTGGAGAGTGTGACAGTAAAATAAGAGTCAATACGAAGGATTTTGGAAAGAAAAATGGATAAACTAAAAAAACTGCAAAAAGAAATCGCCGAGTTAGAAGCTCGTCTGGCAGATTTGGAGGCCCGGTTGCCGGCCCATTCAATAAAGCCGAATATGCTCAATGAACTGGACGAATTAGAGGAGCAATTGGCTGATGCCCGCGCCCGCCTGGCGGCGGAACAAAAAGGGAAGACCTCTGCCTCTGAAAAATAAGAGGTTTCTTGCTTGGCGTGGGTTCTCGTTAAAACAAGGTAGCAGGGTGGCAGGGTAGCAGGGTAGCAGGGTGGCAGGGTGGCAGGGTGACGCCCCATTATTTTTTTGCAACCCTGCAACTTTGCCACTCTGCAACTCTGCTACCCTGCCACCCTGCAACTTTGCAACTCTGCTACGACGCTACTTTTTCTTCTCTTGCTGCCGCGATAACCGGCGTTGCTGGCGAACTTTGGCCTCGGCCCAGCGACGTCGTTCTTCGTCCGTTTCCAGTATTAGCGGGGGGACTTCGACGGGGCGGCGATTTTCATCCAAAGCCACATAAACCAAAAAAGCGGAGTTGGTGTGGGTACATTCGCCGGTGATGGGGTTTTCGGCGGTTACGCGCACCCCGGCCTCCATAGAGCTGCGACCCACCCAGTTAAGGCTGGCTTCAAGAGTCAACACTTCCCCCACCCGCACGGCAGAGTGAAAGGTCATCGAGTCGATGGCGACCGTGACGGCTTGAGATTGGGCATGGCGTATAGCGCACAAGCCGCCGGCCTCATCAACCAGTTTCATAATTACGCCGCCGTGAATATTGCCCATCGGGTTAGCGTGATGGGGCAACATAAGATTGTGTAGCGTTACCTGACTATCTTTGACTCGTTTTCCATCCATAACTATCTAACTCCCAATGTGCCCGACCAGACCTCAAAAGGCCGGCCTTTTCGTTCGCCGTCTCTGTAGAAGGCAAAGTAAGTCATCTCGTGGTAGCCCTGAAATGCCTGTTCCCTGGAACGGAATCGAGCCAGTTCATGCACGCGGCGCCATGTGCCGGAGTTGAGATACATTTGCTCAAAGCGTTTGCCGCCCAAAATCGAGGAGCGTAGCGGCACAATCTCGTGATGATGGGTGTGTCCATGCACAATATATTTAGCTGTTCTATTAATAAAAGCCGGTTCTGAGAAGGCTGTTTGATGATACGTTATATCGCTTTCGCCTCCCCGCTCCCTGGCCCAGGCGACCAGCCGGCTGGCTATTTGCAACGACATCTTTTTAGAAAATTTCAAAGCCAACTCCAACTTGTCGACACGGTCAAGGGGGTTAAAAGGTTGATCGTGTGAGCGCACAAAAGGCACGTTAAGAAAATCTTCGGCCAATTCATCCCAAACCTCTTTAACCTTTTGAGCCTGTTCTTGGTCTCGGCAGGTATTGGCTAACAGGCTGTTAATCCAAATGGGAATGACTAACATTGGACGCACGTTATCCAACTCCTTCAACCCATCAAGGCAAGCGCGAGGGAGTTAATCGCCCAATCTCCGCTTTACCTCTGCCGGAAAGCGATTGAGCAGCTCCACCACTATAGCATCGCCCAGCGAGGAGGTGTTGCGATCTCCCTCATAATTATCGGGATCATAAATGTCCCCGTGTCGAGCGTAAACATCATGCAGGGCGCATATTGCCTCAAGTTCCGGCGACTCGGCCAGGCTGTAAGGAAAGGGTTGTAGGGGGGAGTGTGCCAGCCCTATCGCGTCGACCACCTCCTGCCTAATTTCATCATAAGCCGGCCCGGGCAGGTGATAGAACCAATCGTGGTTGCCAACCATATAATGAATGTGGACCTCAACGGGCGTCCGGTTTGGATCCTTTGGATCGTGAGAAACACTGGCCGGTTTGTCGTCCGCTGTAGCCGGGGGAATGGTGACGGCTTGTTTTTGGCTAAGGCTGCGTAAAACGGTCAGCGACCAGGCATTGTTACGCAAAATGGACGCATTGATCGCTTTTATTTTGTCGATAAAAGGCTGACTGGCGTAATCATCCCAGGGTCTCACCTGGCTGGGATTGCCTTCGTCGTCGACCACCCATTTTGTAGAGCGAATCAGGTCAAAAATATCGCCCAGTAGTATTAAATCCAGTTTTTTAACAGGTTTATACCGGCCATCAAGTCGCCAAGAAGCGTCGTAAGCCATATCGCTCAGCCGCGCCCGAAAAATGCGAAACGCTCCTGAACTTATTGTTTCGCCGGATGTGCCGTCGGTTAAATGTAAATCACTGATGATAACAAGCAAGGTTTTCTCTCAAGGTAAATTACAATTTAGAAATGAGAAATGAGAGGTAGATTTATTCTAATTTCTAAACCTTTTATATCTGATCAGATTCCATCATCTCTTTGATGAGGTTAGCAAACGAGCGGCGGGTTTCGGTGTCAATAGCATCGCGGGTGGCTTCTTCAAACCGGCGAATCCGTTCTTTTTCGCGGAAGTAGTAGGCTATATCGGGCAATACGCGCATTGCTTCACGGCAGAGGGCGCGTAAGCGCATTAGGCTGTCAATCTCATCAAGACCGGCGGCCTGCTGCTTTTTGACCTCCTCTAATAGCCGTTTTAATTCGTTTCGCCAGTGTTCAATCTTATGCTCATACTTTAGGTAATATTTGGCTTCGCCGACCATGAGCAGTTCAAGGATGTTGTGTTCGGCGGCGGTCAGGGATTTGCCCTCTTCCAATTTGTCCAGGATGGACCAGTACATATTGTCGAGCTTGGCCTGAAACGCCTCGCGGGCCAGTCCTTCCAGGTCGTACACTTGAACTTGAAATTCCTGATAGCGGGCTTCAGTTTCATGTTTTAGGGATTGGGTAGCCACGTCGAGCATTTCATTGACTTTGGCCTCTACATCGTGAACGTCAACCATATCCAGGTTCTCCTATGTAAGTAACAAAGGCGGGGGGCTTGGGGGGGCAGTACCTCCCACCTCTTGTTTTTCGTTATTGGCAATGAGCGTCACCTACTTGTGACAATCCCATTTCTGTTAATACAAATCTTAAAGACAACGATACCGGAATCCTGGTTTATTGTCAAGCAAGCAATCCCAGGACGCACAATTTTTTGTGCCCAAATAAATCAATGCTTATAATTGGTCAATCGTTTACCGGGAGTGATTAGTGATTGAGACAACGGTTAGCGGTATATGATAAATTGTCTGTATCGCCAATTGTTAGAGATTGAGAAAGGGGCATAAACATGGATAATCTATTTCCCGGATGCATATTTTTGGGCATCATTGGATTTATAGTTTTTATGTCTTACATCAGCTATCAGGAGAAAAAAAGAAAGACAGCCTCCTGGCAGAAGTTTGCCGCATCAAACCAATTGGATTTTACGCCCGCCAGTTTGTTTGCAGGAGCGCGTGTTGCCGGTAACTATCAAGGGTATCACCTTGAACTTGACACCTATGAATCAGGGGGTAAAAACAGTAAAACCTACACCCGTATCGTCCTATCTACTAATTATCGTTTGCCAAAAAATAAAAGTGATGTTAATGAGCAAATTATCCCTGAAGATGCGCTTAGCTTATTTACAGCCAGGTCAATTCATCTGAAGGGCAAAATTGATGCTGAAAAAAACGGCTGTCGTATGTCCTATAGGCAACTTGATATTGAAAGCAATGTAAAATATCTGCAATCCGTTTTCGATTTGCTCTGTGATTTGGCAAATGCGTATCCTGTAGCGGTAGCTATGGGCGTAGAGGTTGTGCCTGCCTTGCAAAAAATCGCTACAAACAGCGATAGCAAGTTAAAATCAATAACCGCCCAACTTCTGCAAGATATTGAGCAAAGCACTACAAGCCAGTTGGGGCATCGCGCCCAGAATTTGTTATGCCCGCGCTGTTTGACCTGTTTCGACGCTCATAAAGTGCGCCTGGCCTGGTGGAGTTCCATTACCTATTACGGCTGCCGGACCTGCGGCCAAAGCCGGGAGTTTTTTGAGGGCCGGGTTGTAGCTGTGCTAGACAACGCCACAACCACGGCGCAATCTCAACAAAATAGCGTATTGCGGGTAAATTGGTCCATCCATCGCGCGCTGTTTGATTTTGACGAGGTGCAAATTGTACAGGCCACGGACGAAGATGCCGAGCGTTTTGCCGTGCAAGTAGGCAATGATACCGATCCGTTGCGACAGCCGCGTTACAAGCAAATGCGCTGTGCAATCTCACCGGGTTGCGAGTTGTCTAGAAACACCCTGAGAGTTTTACAGCAAATGTTTGGATCGGTTGAAACAGGTTGAATGATGGCCGGTATACCGACTTAACCCGTCAATTCATTAGGGAATTCTGTTTCAAACATGGTGGTGCAATTGACCAGCTCATTGGCCGCTCTGGCGTTTTTCATAACTTTGGCCATATTCCCTTTCAAGGAGAGCTGGCGTGTTAGCAAGGCTTTAACGGGATCCATTTTCTTTTGGGCAATAGCCCGCCAAACTTTCAATGACCCGCTAATGCGAAATTCCGGATCCATAGCATTATAATCTTCGGGAATAAAAGCCTCCCGGCACTGACCGTGGTAAAGGTCCATATACATATAAATAGGCTCTTGCTCAAGGCCTTCCAACTCAACAATAAAGTATATATCGCCTTCCCAATTCTTGGCGGCCTCTCGATAAGCCTTGCTTTTGTTGCATTCATCACCCAAACGCTTAATCCAGGCGTCTGTGGCGAAGGGTACGGAGTTTACCATTGATTATTCCTCCCAGAATAATGTGCTTTTGGTTTTGTTACCTTAACCCAAGTTGCTGCCTTATCAGCTAATAGCCGGAACAATTAACCACTTATTGCCAGATATGCTGGGAGTAGGAAGTATGGAGTAGGAAGTATGGGCTTTTTCTCCCCTAATCCTTAATCCCTACTCCTTACTTCCTACTCCTCGGACTGAGTGTATAGGTGGCAACTTGAGTTATCTAATTATACTACGAGGTTAGGGATAAAAAACAATAGCGCAAAAGTCACTTTAGAGCGATAAAGATTTGCACTTTTCACACCCAATGGTATAATTCTTCACACTTTGGGCGGTTAGCTCAGTTGGTTAGAGCGCCACGTTGACATCGTGGAGGCCACAAGTTCGAGTCTTGTACCGCCCACTGGAAAAGTCTGGCTTGGCCAGGCTTTTTTTGTGCCAATTGATAACAGATAGATAGTTAAAGGGGGGTTAAACAATGACTCAAAATGCAAGGGTTGCTGCTGCAGATGCGCTTATATCGCAAGCAGACCCCGAATTGATGGAAGCAATTAAGGGCGAGCGAAGTCGCCAGTTAGACCAGATTGAATTGATTGCCTCAGAAAATTATACCGGCGCCGCTGTGTTGGCGGCTCAAGGCTCTGTTTTAACCAACAAATATGCCGAAGGCTACCCCGGCGCCCGTTACTATAGCGGCTGTGAGTTTGTCGACATAGCCGAAGAATTGGCCCGCCAACGGGCCAAAAAACTATTTGGCGCTGAACATGCCAACGTGCAACCCCATGCCGGGGCGCAGGCTAATGCCGCCGTTTACCTGGCTCTGCTTAAACCGGGCGACGCCGTGCTGGCTTTTAAACTGGACCACGGCGGCCACTTAACTCACGGGATGAAGCTAAACTATTCCGGTCATTATTACAACTTTGCGCATTACGGAGTCGACCCCGAAACTGAGCAACTCAACTACGATACCATTGCCGAGCTAACTCAAGACCACAAACCCAAGATGCTTGTGGCCGGAGCCAGCGCTTATCCTCGTTTGTTTGATTTTCCTCGCTTACGTGAGATTGCCGATAGTGTGGGAGCCTATTTAATGATGGATATGGCCCACATTGCCGGGCTGGTGGCCGCCGGTCTCCATCCCGACCCGGTTCCCTACTGTGACATTGTCACAACCACCACCCACAAAACGCTGCGCGGCGCCAGAGGGGGAATGATTTTGTGCAAAGAAAAGTATGCCAAAGCCATCGACCGGGCTGTTTTTCCCGGCATACAGGGCGGCCCTTTGATGCACGCTATTGCCGGAAAGGCCGTGGCTTTTAAGCAAGCTCTGCAACCGGAATTTAAAGCGTATCAACAGGCCATTCTGGACAACGCCCAGG
>JAJRVO010000653.1 GCA_024277275.1 Chloroflexota bacterium | reverse complement strand
CTTAGTAATGAGAATTAAATAACTGTCCCTCAACATTGTAATTGGTAAATGGTAATTGGTTATTAAGCCAATCCCTAATTACTAATTACCATTTACTGCGCTCTGAAATGAGACAGTTATTTAATCCCGATTCCTTACTAACTTGAGTTCGGTTTAAGAAAGCATGTCATTCTGAGCGACCAACGGGAGCGGTCGCATCAAAGAGATGCGCAAATCCCTCAGAACTTGGTAAGCAACCGCGAAACCCAACGTCAAATTGTCGAGTTTCACGCCTCAACCCGATCTACTAGCCGGCAGCGCTGACTATCTGCTTGATGGCCCAAGCCGCGTGTTCTTGAATCAGCGGCTCCGGGTCTTTTAACGCTTGCTTCAAAACGGGTAGAGCCTCTGGATTGCCCCAATTGCCTAATGCAACGGCTACATTGCGCAGGATGCCTCGTCGTTTAGCACGTTTGAGGGGGGGGCCTTTAAAGCGGGCGCTAAAGGCGGCATCATCCAGCGTCATCAAATCGACCAGCCTGGGGGCGACCCAGTCGGGGTCATAACGCAAGAATTTCTCGCGGGTGGGCCGGGAGTAGCGTCGCACCCAGGGGCAAAGCTGCTGGCACTCATCGCAGCCAAAAATCCAATTACCGATGAGCGGGCGTAACGCTATTGGAATAGCTCCTTTATGTTCAATAGTCAAATAAGATATACAAAGGTTGCTATCTAAAACATAAGGGGCGGAAAAAGCATGGGTGGGGCATACTTGCAGGCAACGCGTGCAGTTGCCGCAAGTGCCAATTCGTTTCGACTGGCCCGGCGTAAAACAACCGGCCCCATCATCAAAGGCAGATTCATCATATTCTAACTCAGCATCAACCAGTATTTCACCCAAAAACAGGTATGAACCCAGTTTGGGGTTGATGAGCATTGTGTTTTTGCCGATGAAACCAAGTCCGGCCTGGGCGGCAAAGCCGCGTTCCAGGATTGGGCCGGTATCGACATAAGCCCGTTGGTTGAGCGTGCGACCGATTTCTTGCTCAACAAACTCGCCCAACTGGCGCAGGCGGGGCAGCATAATATCGTGATAATCCAGCCCCCAGGCGTAGCGGGCAATTCGGCCCCGGGCGGGGTCACGCCACAAATCGCCCGACGGGTTGAGCAAAAAATACGACAAACCGACCACCACCACCGATTGAGCGCCGGGTACAACCTGCCGGGGGTCTTCGCGACGATGGGGATCGCGGGCCAACCACTGCATTTGGGCATGATAGTTTTTAGCCAGCCAGCGACGATACGCCTGGGCATGAGGGGCGCGGTCGGCGGGAGCGATGCCGATGAGGTCAAAACCAAGGTCGTATGCTTTTTCTTTGATAAGTTGGGTTAAAGACATTTTTGGAATAAATTAGGAGTTACGCAGTTGCCAATTTAAATGTCATTTCGAGCAATGATAGGGTCTAACCAAGTTAGGGCGAGAAATCCCCGAAAACGTGTCTGGCAAACAACCTTCTGGGGGATTTCTCGTCGCAAGCTCCTCGAAATGACATGGGGTGCGTAAGTCCTATAAATGATGAATGATGAATTTTTCTACTTCACCATTCATCGTTCATCGTTCATCATTTTTATTTAGGGTGGGATAAAAAACGGCCTCCGTAAGTTGCGGAGGCCGTTTTGGGTATCAATTACAACAACCTTACTTTTTTTCGTTTTCGCCATCGGGGGCAAAATGTTCCTCAATGTAATGAACCACCGACCGGAATGAGATAACCCCGTCCGGCTTGTTATCATCATCCACAATAAGAATATGGCGGAAGCTGTGGAGGGACATCAGGTGCAGCGCATAAGTGATGGGGGAATCGGCTTTTAGGGTTGTGATCGAGACGGTCATGTAATCTTTTATCCTTTTATTGCTCAGGTCCTCAACTTTACAGGCCACTTTTTGAAAAACATCGCTCTCGGTAAAAACGCCGGCCAGCTTGCCTTCATCATCAACCAGGGCCATAAACCCAACATTAAGAGTTTGCAACTGGTCAACCGCTTCGGCCAATGAAATGTCAACGTGGGAAACAAGCGGTTTTCTGGGCTGGAGATCAGACAGGGTGACGGTGAGCAGGGAATGTCCCTCTGGAGGAGAAACTTCGCCCATGGCAATTTCTTTCATATATGCCTCGTCGGCCTCGCTTAAAACCGCCCAGGTATCGGCGTCAAGATAAAGTTGGTTCAGATCGCCTTTACCATTTAGTGCAACGGCTTCTCTAATCTGCTCGATAACTTTTTCTTCATAGACAGGTTCCTCAACAGAACGAAAAACACCGATAGGCTCTGGAAATTCCGGATGCCTCATCCGGCTGAGGAGGTAAGCCAGGCTGGACTCCGGGGCCTTTTCATTGTGAACCAGCAAATCTTCCCTGGCCACAATATCCAGCGAAACAATTTCGGGGTCCAGTTCATTTAAGCGAATACCTTTATCCAGGTCTTTGCCAAAAATCATCGGTTGGCCGTGTTCCAGAACCAGCACGTTATCATCTTTTATCTGGGCGTCGGTGGCGTATGACCAGGTTTTGTTATTAAAGATAATGCAATTCTGGTAAATCTCAACAAAAGATGTGCCTTTGTGGGCGGCAGCCCGCTTTAAAGTTTGGCCCAGGTGTTTTACGTTGGTATCTATGGTGCGGGCCACAAAAGCGGCTTCAGCGCCAAGAGCTACTGATAATGGGTTAAACGAGTGTTCAATTGATCCCATTGGAGAAGATTTGGTTACGGTCCCGCGCAAAGAGGTGGGCGAATACTGGCCTTTGGTTAAACCGTAGATACGGTTGTTAAAGAGGATAATATTAATATCTATGTTGCGACGCAGGGCATGCAGCAGGTGGTTACCGCCAATAGAGAGTCCATCGCCATCGCCGGTGATAACCCACACGCTTAACTCAGGGTTAGCAATTTTTAGGCCGGCAGCCAGGGTTGGGGCGCGGCCATGAATGCTGTGGATACCATAGGTATTCATGTAGTAGGGAAACCGGCTAGAGCAGCCAATGCCGGAGATAAAAACAATATTTTCTTTGGGAATGCCAAGCTCCGGCAATACCTTTTGCATTTGGGCCAAAATGGCATAATCGCCGCAGCCGGGACACCAACGTACAATTTGGTCTGAAACAAAATCTTTACGGGTTAATTCTATAACATCGCTCATTATTTATCTCCAGAATTATGCTAACAGCGATTCTATTTTTGATTGGATTTCTTTGATCCTGAAAGGCCGGCCCTGCACTTTTGAGAAGGGAATAAAATCATGCGTGCCGTAATGACCTCTAAGGAGAATAATTAATTGCCCCATATTCATCTCCGGCACCAGGATGCGTTTAAAGCGGCGGAGAATATTGCCCAGGTTTTTGGGGAAGGGGTTGAGATAACGAATATGGGCGTGAGAGACAACTTGTCCTTGCCTTTGCAAACGCGACACCGCCGAACGTACCGCGCCGTAAGTGCTGCCCCAACTCACTACCAGCAAATCCCCTTCTTGCGGACCGATTACTTTTTGCTCCGGGATAATGTCGACCAGGCGAGCCACTTTCTCGGCTCGGTCCTTTACCATTTGCTCATTTTCACGAGGCCCATAAGAAACATTGCCGGTTCCGGGCTGCTTGGCTAAACCGCCAAGCCGATGTTCCAATCCAAACGTACCGGGAATAGCCCACGGTCTAGCCAATGTTTCAGGGTCTCGCAGGTAAGGCTTAAAACCGTTAGAGTTATCAGAAGCGGTTGGATGCTTCACTACAATAGGTTCAATATCATCCGGGTCGGGAACCAGCCAGGGTTCGGAACTGTTGGCCAGGTAACCATCGCTTAAAATAAAAACGGGCGTAGTGGCGCGAACAGCCAAACGGAAGGCTTCGATAGCCGTGTTAAAGCAATCGGCCGGGCTGGACGCAGCCAAAACAGGGATAGGGCTTTCGCCGTTGCGGCCATACATAGCCTGCAACAAATCGGATTGCTCGGCTTTGGTGGGCAATCCGGTACTGGGGCCGCCCCGCTGGACATTAATAATCACCATTGGCAATTCTAACATAAGGCCCAGGTTAATGGCTTCGCTTTTTAGGGCGACGCCGGGACCGCTGGTGCCGGTAACGGCAAAGGCGCCGCCAAAGGCAGCCCCAAGAACCGACCCCATAGCCGCAATTTCGTCTTCGGCTTGATAAGTACGTACATCAAAATGTTTTAGCGCAGCCAGGTTATGCAAAATATCGCTGGCCGGAGTAATTGGGTATGAGCCGTAAAAGAGAGGTTTATTGGCTTTATGAGCAGCCGTGACCAGCCCCATAGCCATAGCCGCATTGCCGGTTATTTTGCGGTACGTCCCAGGCGGCAATTGCGCTCGTTTAATGTGATATCGAACCTGAAAGGCTCTGGTGGTGCTGCCAAAGTTATACCCGGATTGCAGGGCAATCTGGTTAGCTTTTACAATGGCCGGTCTCTTGGCAAATTTTTGGGCAATGTAAGACAGCGAAGTTTCAAGGGGGCGGTAGTAAATCCAAAACGTTAAGCCCAGCGCAAAAAAGTTTTGGCAGCGGTCAATGTCTCTGGTGGTAAGCCCCTCGATGTCTTCCAGGGCAGTGCGGTTAAGCGTGGTCAGAGGTATTTTGTGTACATCGTAATCACGCAGGCTGTTGTCTTCCAGCGGGTTGTTTTCATAATCGGCTTTTTTGAGATTGCCTTT
>JAJRVO010000652.1 GCA_024277275.1 Chloroflexota bacterium | reverse complement strand
CCTTTGACGGGGTAACTAACGGGCGAGGGCGGCGATTGCTCAAGCAGGTGCAGCTTGACCAGTTCTTGCCCTAACCTAACCAGGGCGGCGAATAGTTCCCGGTTGCGGGTGAGGGGAACGCGGGGAAAGTCTATCTTGAGAAATTCAGCGTAGCGGCTGCGGTAGGCAGGGCTGTGGAAAACGGCGTAAATGTAGTTAAAAATATCTTCCGGGCCAAAGGCGCTTTGTAAATCTCCCTGCCCTTCCGGGGTGAAGGTTAAGCCTAAATGCCGCTCAAATTCTTGCACAAATTTGGGGTCAAGGTTGGGGGTGCGGCCATCTTTGCCGGGGGGATAAGCAGAAATATCGAAAAGTTGGTTAGGTTCAGGATATACATATAATGGGTAATTATAACCCCTTTCTCTGGTTTTGTTAGAAACAAAACAATTATCAATTATTTGGTCAGAAACTAGCACATGTTGCCAGTTATCACTAACAATTTGTCGGCAGGTATTTAAACTCACATTGGAGTCTTTAGATGCATGACGCATTATTTGTTTAACCGTACGCCATACCAAAGAGTCGTGATAAAAAATAAATTGTTCATCAAACGGACGGTACAAAATTGGTTCAATAAATTTTTCTAGTTCGTTTTCGGTCTGAAGTGTTTTTCGAGCGCGTAAGATGTTCCATCCCTTTTTCATTGAGATATTTAATTCTTTGCACAACTGTTCATTAGATACTTTAGAATCTTTAAAAAATGTAGCTTGCTTGATTAAGTATTCTTTGTCTCGGCTAATAACCAAATTATCACGAGCAGTAGTTATCCCGACCCCATTTACTGGAAAAATATTTGTTACTTGCCAACCTTTGTCATATTCCCCTAATAAATCTATATCTTGGGGTGTAAACAAATAAAAGGGCGTTTGCGGTTCAATTTTGGCCCATTGGGTTGAGACTATATCTATAACGGCAAGCTCTTTGTATTTCCCCTCCCGTTTTCCCCACAAATCGGCGTGATAGACCTGAGCCGGACCGGTTTTACCCGGCTCTTTGATAAAGATACCAATGGCTACCCCTTGCTGAATATCAAAGACGTTTTCATCTTTGCCCCCATCAGGCGCGGTTTCTTTCTTTTTGGCGTTGCCGTGCAGGTTAAGCACATAAATATCGGTAAAGGTGTTCATTAAGTGCTGGCGCATCCCTCTAAAGGTGGGATTATCCAGGTAGCCGTGGTTGGTGATAAAGGCCAGGATACCGCCCCCGGTTTGCTCAATGCGCCATTGACCCCAGCGGATAAATTTAACGTAGTCGTCTTGTAACCATTTGGGGTTGCGCTCACCCAACGGCTTGCCATCCACGGCATAATAATCTCGGACAAGTCGCCCGATAAAGGTTGGCTGCGGTATATTCTTTAACTCTTTACGGGTTTTTTTCCTGTCCGGCACAACTTGACCTTTTTGGTTGATGGTCCAGCCGGCAATGTAGTAATCACCGGCTTTGATAGTTTGGGGCGCATTGCTGCGGTTGGCGGAATGTCCGGAGTAGGGTGGGTTGCCCATAACAACCAAAATGGGTAAATCTTGCTTGACTTCGGCGGCGGCTTTGGCTTCTTCGGTGATGACGCGCATTAAACCAAACAGGGCCTGGACTTCCTGCTCTATCTCTTCCAGGGTGTTGGTCAAATAGATTTTAAGCCGTTCATCGCTGCCAAAGTCATAGACCCAATTGGGGCGTTCCGGCTCGTCTAAATCTTGCCCGGCCAGTTGCATAGCCAGCTTAAAATGGGCTACAGCGTAGGGGACCATCAGCAATTCAAAACCATAGAGTTTATGGAGCAGGTGGTCTTTTACATAGCCGCTCCACATGCCCACGTTGCCTTGCTTTCTAAATTTGTTGCGGATATGCTCAACAACTCCATACAAAAAAGTGCCTGTGCCTACGGCGGGGTCAAGCAAAAGCATTTTGGGTATCTGCCGGCCGTTGTGGGTAATGGCGCTAATGTCGGTTAAGCCTTCGGGCAGGTTAAAGCGGGTTTTAAGCAGGCAGTCAACGGAACGCACAATGTAAGAGACAACGGGGGCAGGGGTGTAGTAGACTCCGCGCAGTTCTCTTAACTTGGGGTCGTAGGTGGCTAAAAAGGTTTCGTAAAAGTGGACAATGGGGTCGTCCTGTCCGGTGCGACGGCCAAAGTCGGTTAAAATGGCTTCCATATCGGCCTTAGCCAGCAATTGCACCAAATCTTTAACAAAACCAATGTAAGGCTCGTCGGCCAAATCAGGGTCGGAAATTTCGGTAAAGAGGCGGCGTAAAAAGGGGTTGGTTTTGGGGATTTCGGCGGCGGTGGCGGAACGTCTGAAAGGCGTATTATCTTTATGGTTGCAACGGGCGGCAAAAAGGCCATAGGCAATGGTTTGGGCGTAAATGTCGGCAAACTCTGCCACCCGGTCCGGCTGGTCTAAACCGGGCAACAGGGTTTGGGCCAAAGCCTGGCACAAATCTTTGAGCATATGAGAGGCCTGATTTTGCTTAAAGGTTTGAATAATGATGGTGCGTATCATATGGGTGAGTTTTGCCATACGTTGGGCCACTTCTTGAGAAGAAGCTATTTTTTGGGGATACTGAGCTAAAGATTCGGTTAGTAGGGCTTGCAGGTCGGTATAGTTGGCCGCTTTGTTTATTTTTGAACCGGCAGGCGTGCCAATTCTAACCGTATGGCGGTGTTGACCGTTGACGTACCATCTAAATTCCAGGTAGTCGGTTAAAATCAGGTTGTCAAGCGAGTTTAGATAGCGTTTTAACTGCTCGGTTTTGGCGGCTTCGTCCAATGACTTGCCGATGTCTTTGGCCTCGATGTAACCAATGGTAAAGTTATCTTTAAGGATGGTTAAATCGGGCGCGCCACACTCAATGCGCTTTGACTCGTTGATAACGGTTAAACCGGGTTGCCGGTCTTGTAGCAAGGTTTGCAGGGCGGCCCGGTAGGTGTGTTCAGTGGCCTGGGCGGTCTGGTAGAGTCGCTCTATGGTTTTAAGGTATTGCTTGATGCTATCCGGCATAGTTTCCTCGCTTATGAAGGGTCCACTTATGAAACGGGGTTTCATACGCCCCGGATGATAACTACATTATCATAGGCGTAAAACGGGCACAAGGCCCTGCGCTACATTTTGACGGGTAGTTTAGCCCCTTGTGGGCGTTATCATAGGAGTTAACACGAGTCTTTGGCACACCACCAACAATGAAAATAAGGATGAACGATGAATCGGAAGGATGATTTTTTTTCATCATTCATCATTCATCGTTCATCATTTTATTTACAGAGGAGAATAAAAAAGCGCTGCCCAATTGAGCGGGTAGCGCTTTCCATACCAGCATACCTTTAGCCTGTTTGGGCGCTTACCCTGCCTGATTCAGGTCAAGCCCCGGTTGCGTCGAGGCTTTTTCATTCTAACACAGGTTGGGGGCGCTGACAATCTGAAATAAAAAGGCCGGCCCACCGGCCGGCCTTGCAGGAAAAAGGTTCTGTTTTAACAAAACTATACCTATATCCTATTTGAAAACCGGGTGGGCATAGAGTATAATGGGGCTATATCTTAACATATTTCACTTTCCTCTATTTGATAATCAAGCGGGTATAGAGTATAGTGGGAGCGAATTGTCTACAACATTCTCATGTTAAGATTAGGCTTGAGTTAGACAAGCAGTTATCGATTTTTTGATAACAAGATTTGGCGATGATTTTCAATTCGGCCATTTTGGGCCAGAGTTAACCGTAATGCGTAACGAGTAACGCGTAAAAGGTTACTCGTTACGCATTATAGTATTACCTCGCAACATTTGCGTTATCCGCGAGAATCATTTGTTCATTGTTAATTGCTCATTGTTAATTTGCGGCTTGCCGCGCTATGGTTTTAACATTAGCCGGCCAAAACCAAGACCAACGCCCAAGATTTATTTGTTAAGGAGAGTAAGCGGATGGCTCATTCATATATCCTGGAACAAGTTGATATTTTTGAAGAGTTGACCCCCGGCCAACTTGAACGCGTTGAAAAGATTTGCGTGGAAAAAAACTACAACAAGGACGAAGTGGTTTTTGAAGAAAATTCGCTGAGTACAGAGTTTTATATTATTGTAGACGGCCAGGTGGAAATTCAAGTAGACCCCGACACCATCGGCGACGGCACCAATGCTTACGAACCGACCACAATTGCAGTTTTGCGCCGGGGGCAATCGTTTGGCGAAGTGGCAATTATAGACCCTGGCGTGCGTTCTGCCTCGGCCAAGTGCGGCTCTGAAACCTGTAGATTGTTAATGATTGACCGCGAAGAGGTCTTGAGATTACTTGAAGCCAATGTTGAGATGGGGTATATTGTGATGCGCAACTTTGCCGTTGATCTATCTGTTAGAATCCGGCAAACAAATCTGTTAGTCCGCGAGTCGTTGATGTAATTTTTTGGTAGAAATTTAGCAAAAGCCTCTGTTTATGCAGGGGTTTTTTTTATATACCCCTTGAGTGTTGGAGGCTGATTGATTGTTGTTTTGAACCGCCAAGAACGCCAAGTACGCCAAGAAAAAAGAAAACTTGGCGCGCTTGGCGTTCTTGGCGGTATTTTTCTTGTTTGCAGTCACCAACACTTTACGGGAGGATCTCCCAATTTCTAATTGTCACTTTTGACTCTATGCCAGGCCCTATTACAATGTGTTCAGTGAAAGCAAAGGGCCATAGGGGTAATGAGCGCAACGCTGACTGATTTTGTTCGCCTGATTGTTTTGATCCTGTTTTTGCCAGTGATTATAATTTTTGTTGGGCCGCTTCTGGTGTTGGCCGTAGTTAGAGGCCGCCAGCGGATGGGACCAATTACGCTGGATAGCGCTCGCTACAATTTTGCGGGTAAGGCCGGTATGGCTATGTTAGGAATAGCGATTTGGCTATTAGTTTGGAGCGGGCTGGCCTGGTTAGCCATTGCGGCCACCTCGCCCGCCCCCACATTGGTGCAAGCGCCGCCGGTTAGCCCAGCAGTTACAACTAACCCGTCAGTTACGGCTGCTCCGTTAGCCGCCACTAATCCGCTAACTACAATTAACCCATCAACTACGGTTGACCCTGCTGCAACTAAGCCGATTGTTGAACCGTCCTTTACTTTAACCCCCTCGCCAACAGTTATGCAAACAGCCAATACTTCCACGCCAACACCGGCGCTTTCAATTCCAACGGCAACGCTTGGGCCGATTATTCCTGTGGCGACAACCGCCTCCACCCCCACCCCCACCCCACTTTTTACCGGGACAGCGGAGGCTGCTACCGCCCTTCCAACTTTAAGCTCCGCCGAGTCTACGCCGGCAGCACCAATTACCCTTTCCGTTAGCCGGCGCCAGGCGGCGCTGGCGGCCATAGACCAGGCAAATGTTTTGCTGCAAAATGCCATTACTCTGGCCAACGAGGAAAACCTTGAAAACCTGTCAATAGTCTGGCAAGACAGGGCTTTGGTTGGAATGAGGATATTTGCCGCCAGACTATCAGAAAGATATACTCAGCCCTTTAACGTACAGTTTGAATACATTGCCCCACCCGCCATAATCGCCCAAAATTCTCCCGACCAGGTTGTCATTGCCAGTCGAGAAAAGTGGAGTTACGGCTGGCTCTCAAATGTGGATCAAGACGTTTTTGAGTATACTTATACCCTTGACCAAGAAAATGGGGTCTGGTTTATAACCAAGTATAGTTTTCGCAACCTTTCTTTATCCACTCCAACAGCCACTCTCGTAGCTAAACCCGTTACAGAAACTCCGGTTAGTCCTCAAAATTAAAAACCGTACAAACTTTAGGTAACTACCTGACCTGGGACAAACACGGCGCTTTATCACGAGTAATTAGTAAATAGTAAATGGTAATTAGCCCAAATTACCATTTACTATTTACCGATATACTCAATGACTGACAAGACCAGCCTGGTAGTTACTAACCTTGAAGCATAAAATCGGTAATTATTGTCAAGAAGGTTAAGCAATGATATAATTAGTGTTAAGTCTTCAGTGAGGAACCAAATTATGTCCAAAAAAATAAAAATTGGAATGCAATTAAGTATTGGCGGGTTGGGCGACAGGTCTTTTAATGATTCTGCTTATGCCGGTCTTGAAGAGGCGCAACAAAAGTATGATATTGAATTTGAGACCGCTAATTGGCAAAACCCTATGCTCAACGCCACAACGCTTATGGATTGGGCCATAGCGGATTATGATCTAATGATTGCTGTTGGTTATGGAAATGCTCCGGCAATTAACCAAGTGGCGGCCCAATTTCCCGACAAATATTTTGCGCTTATTGATATTGCCGGCGAAGGCGATAATGTTTGGTCCGCTACTTACAGAGAGTATGAGGGGGATTTTGTGGTAGGGGTGTTGGCCGCCCTGGTAACCCAATCCCGGATTGTCGGTTTCATTGGGGGAGGCGTTACGCCCGTGGTGCACCGCATTGAATTAGGGTTTGCTCAGGGTGTAAAAAATGTTGACCCCTCAATCAGCTTCATTTCTGATTATGTGGGCGAGTTTGATGACGAACTCAAAGGGCGCTTGTTAGCGGAAACCCAGTTTATGCTGGGGGCGGATGTTATCTACCAGGTAGCAGGCCGGTGCGGACTGGGGGCTATTCAGACAGCCAGAGAGCTGAAGCACTGGATCATCAGCACCGGCGGCGACCACAGCGACCTGGCTCCCAACGCTGTTCTTACCAGCCGCATAAAAAATGTGGGCCGGCCTGTAAGCGATGTTATTGGCAAAGTAGTAGAAGGCAGCTTTAAAGGCGGGGAAAACAGCTACGGTTTTGCCGAAGGCGGCCTGATGATGGCCCCCATTAGACCTACTGTAGCCAAAGTGGTCACGCCGCCCATTCAAGCAATTATGCAAGAAATTCAAGCCCAGGTAATTAGCGGCAAGATCAAGGTTGAACTTGAAGATTAGGGGCATTTAAATGATTATGCCGCAAAATCTGCATCATCAGCGTAAATTTTTATCTGTCATTTGTCATTGGTCGCTTGTCATTTGCAAATGACAAGCGACCAATGACAAATGACACGCTTGGCGACAACGTTGTAGTTAATTTGGTTGTGGCTTTGCTGCCTTACAGTTTTAGTAGCGCTTCAATTTCACGGGCCAGGTCAATTTTTTGGGCCGGAGTACCCAACGCTTCATTAAGCAATACAACCATACCTTGATCTGTGTTCAAAATTAAGCGCATCGCTTTACGGTTTCGAGCGCCAATAACGGGCGTTACTTTAGCCCCGCGAATATTACCATAAGCCAGTTTTTCTTCTATAGACGAGGCGAGAGTTTGATCAATAATTTGATAAGAAAACTCGCCTCGTTTTTGATTCAGGCAAATACGACACTCTTGTGATTTTGCCTTGCGCTCTGCCTGCAAATGTTTTGCAGCCAGACGATTAAAGACAATTATAGCCAGTCCCCAGGCCAGAGCGGGCAGCGCCAAAAAAGCGGCCACAAAAAAGAATCGCATAATGCTGCTTTGCCCCCTCACATTAAAGACAATAGCCAGCCCGGTCAACAAAATGATAAATAAAAGAGCTGCGGCAGGTCCCCAGGTTAACCAGGCTAATCCTTGCACCACCGGCTCGCCGCGGATGACAAAAACTTGCTCATCGGAAGCCGACTCCTCTTGTACAGTGGTAATTAGCCCCGCCGGTTTGTTAACTAATAGCCACCAGGGACGTTGATGTTTACTCACGGTTTACCTTTTCTAGCCTCTGTTGACCCACCAAACGTAAGCCAGCCGCCAAACCAGGGCCATAAAGCCTATATATACTCAGCACGGTCACAAAGTAACATTCTGAAAGCCAGAGAATAGGACACAGATTTTCGCAGATAAACACAGATTATGGTAAAAAACTAAACAAAAATCTGTGAAATCTGTGTTCATCTGTGTCCCATAAAAATGT
>JAJRVO010000007.1 GCA_024277275.1 Chloroflexota bacterium | reverse complement strand
GCCACTCCAAAGCGCTTCGGCAAGCCAGTTGGCCGCAGGAGACGCGGCTAAGGCCGCAGAAGGCGCGGCTAAGGCCGCAGAAGGCGCGGCTAAGGCCGCAGAAGGCGCGGCTAAGGCCGCAGAAGGCGCGGCTAAGTTAATTGCTCCCTTAACCCTCAACAATCAGGCGGTTATTGGCGCAGTTGATTTTGAAATACCAGATAAAGATGTGGCTCTGATTTCAGATGAGGACACCTTAAAAATCATCGAAGCGGTAACCGGCCAGGCAGCCCAGGCTATTGAATCGGCGCGTTTATTTCAACAAACCCAAATTTCCCGTGAAGAAGCGGAGGCTCTTTATGAGGTGGGTAGAATCCTGGTTGCCATTGAAGATGAACAGGAAATGTTCGACACGGTACTGGGCAAGATGCTATCAACCCTGGGCTTTCACCAGGGCGGTATTCTCGTTTTTGATGACGACAGAAAAAACGGCAAGCTGCACGCTCTATTTGAAGATGGCGAAGTTGTTGCCAACCCGGACCTGACATTTCCCATTACGGATAATCCCTCTTATCAAAAATTGATAGAAACTAAACGCCCCGTAGCCATAGAAGATATAGCCACCGACCCCCTGGTAGCCACCGTGCGAGAGATTAATTTGTCTCGTGGAATTGTTTCATTACTGCTGGTGCCAATTATCATTAACGACGAGGTAATTGGGGCTATTGGCGCAGATTCGGTGGGTCAAAAACACATCTTTACAGAACGCGAGATAAACCTGGCGGTAGCTATGGCCGACCAGTTATCCATTACCCTGCAAAACCGCCGCCTGATTGAGGAAACAACAAAACGGGCGGTTCTAATCCAAACCAGTTCAGATGTGGGCCGCGTGGCTACTTCCATTTTAGATCAAGACGTAATGTTAGATGAAGCTGTCGATCTGATTAAAGAACGTTTTGGCTTTTACCATGCCCAAATATACTTAATTGACGAAGCCGAAAAATTTGCCGTTCTATATAAAAGCACGGGCGAAGCGGGTCAAAAACTGTTGGATATGAACCACAAAGTAGCCGTTGGCAGCCAAAACGTTATTGGACAAGTTACGCATCAGCACAACTCTATTGTGGCCCGATATGCAAACCAGGCAGACTCTAACACCCATCGCCACCAAAGCGAGCTTTTGCCGGACACCCAGGCTGAATTAGCTGTTCCGCTTCAAGTGGGCGACACCTTAATTGGCGTGCTGGATGTGCAAAGCGTCCTGCCTAATGCCTTTACCGATGAAGAAATTTCTACCCTGGAAACCCTGGCCACTCAATTGGCAATTGCCATTCAAAACGCCCGCGCCTTTAAAGAACAACAAGAAACCGCACAGCGACTCAAAGAAATAGACACCTTAAAAACCTAATTTTTAGCCAATATGAGCCACGAGCTACGCACGCCGCTTAACTCCATCATTGGGTTCTCGCGGGTTATCCTCAAGGGTATCGACGGCCCTTTAACTGAACTACAAAAAGCCGACCTGACCTCTATCCATAACAGCGGTCAACACCTGCTGGGGTTAATCAACAACATTCTGGATATATCCAAGATTGAAGCCGGTAAAATGGAGCTTAATTTTGAGGAAATAGAGGTTGAGCCAATTATAAAAACCGTAATGTCTACCGCCCTGGCTCTGGTTAAAGATAAAGAGGTAACATTACATCAAGACGTACCCGAAGAGCTACCCACCATTTGGGCCGACCCAACCCGTGTCCGTCAGGTTGTGCTCAACCTTGTCTCTAACGCCTGCAAATTTACCGAACGGGGAACTGTGACCACGCGGGTTAAAGCCGATGATGAAAAAGTTACCGTCAGCGTCACCGATACCGGTATGGGGATTCCCAAAGATCATATGGGCCAGGTTTTTGAAGAATTTACCCAGATTGACGCCAGCACAACGCGCAAGGTAGGGGGTACCGGCCTGGGGCTGCCTATCAGTCGTCGCTTTATTGAAATGCATCAAGGCCGAATCTGGGTAGAGAGTACGCCGGGCAAAGGGTCAACATTTAGTTTTTGCATCCCCATTAAACCGCCAGACAAGCAAGACTCGGAAACGCAAGATGGCGCGTTAACACGCGGTAAAATCGAACAAAACGACAAGAAATTGGTTGTAGCCATAGATAATGATCCCGGCGTTATTGCCCTTTATACCCGATTCCTGGAAAAACAAAATTACGAGGTCATTGGCTTTAGCCACAGCGAAAACACGCTTTCAAAGATAAAAGAACTGGCCCCGTTTGCCGTTCTGTTAGATGTTATTGTGACGGGACAAGATGGTTGGAGCGTTATAAAAACGCTTAAAGAAGACCCCTTTACCAAAGATATTCCGCTAATCATCTGTAGCATTGTTAGCGATAAAAACCGGGGGTTCTCATTGGGGGCAAGCAATTACCTGATAAAGCCTATTGTAGAGGACGAGTTAGTTGAAGCCCTGATACGGTTGGACGATCAACAAAAAGAAGAAACAAAGGTGCTGGTGGTTGATGACCAGGCCGATGACATCCTGCTTATTCGTCGCATTCTGGAAGCGGCGGAACCCAACTACAACGTTATTGAGGCCAGCAACGGCAAAGAAGGGTTAGAACTGGTAAAAAGTAAAGAACCGGACCTCATTATCCTTGATCTGAATATGCCCGAAATGAACGGCTTTGCAATGGTTGAAGCGCTTAAGGAGAACGAAAAAACACGCGCCATTCCTATCATCATTGTCAGCGCCCAAGAATTGACTCAAGAAGAACACGAGCGCTTGACGGGTCAGGTAGAAGTGCTTTTGCATAAAGGTATTTTTACAGAAAATGAATTGCTAGAAGACGTGAGCCAGGCCCTTAATAGAATTCGCCGGGAAAAAACTACAATCATCTAGTGTCGTGTCAAGGCTAAAATGATAGGTAGTATAGCCCCTTGTGGGCATTATTTCAAGCATAAAACGGGCACAAGGCCCGATGCTACAACCTATCAAAACACGCTTGACACGACACTAGTACACGGCGGCGTAAATCCTTCGGTAGTTTATGGAGTGAAAAAGTGCACTTTTTCACTCCATAAACTAAG
>JAJRVO010000651.1 GCA_024277275.1 Chloroflexota bacterium | reverse complement strand
CCTATCTCGTTTTTGATAATTAGGCACTGCTCTCTTTGGCAACTTAACCTTAAAATTTCTATCGGAAAGCTGTGCCTTTCTTTAGATAGTCTGGTCATCTTATCCTTAATTGGGTGTTTTTTCAATTATACAAGGCTCTCAGCTTCTGGAAAATGTAAAATTGTGGTATGATACCTGACATGCCCAAGCCCTCTCAATTCTTACCTTTAATTGCCTGTACGCTCACCGCTGGTAAATATTCAAGGTTCGTTCATGGGGGAAATTGAGTGAAAGGAGTCCAGAATTAATTCTGGATTCCAGCCCATTTCACCTGATTCCCTATATGAGCCTCAAGGTTTTGGCAAAAAACTGGAGCGAGCTTAGGGCGTGTTTCTTAAATTGTGCGGGCCAGACCGCAGAGGTTTCTAAAGCCCATTTTAACTGTAAGTTAGGGTCATAATCGGGATAAATTCGCTTGAAAATATCTCGCAGAAAACCTCTGCGGTCTTTAAGAAACACGCCCTGAGTAATTTTATGACAAAATGGATGTTAAATCCGCAGCTATATGCTTGTTTTTGCAATTCGGCTAGAATTTTCTAATGAAACTGACCAAGCGCGATTTTATGCTGTTAGCAGTTATTGTTTACTTCACTTTCATTGGGGGAACGTTTTATAGCCAGTTCAATTTTTTGTTGCGTATAGCCAATCAGGTTATCGTTACGGTTATATTGGTTGGATGGCTATTACGCAAACTAAAACAAAAAGAGGGCTTGCCGCGCACTTTGTTAGATGCGGGGATAGGGCTGTACGTTATCGCCAATTTTATCAGCGTTTTTTTTGGGCAATCTTGGCGGTTTAGTTTAGAGAACCTATGGTTTACCATTACCCATGTTTTGGCCTTTTATTTACTGGTTAATTTAATCCGTAGCGGGTGGGCGCAAAAAGTAATTTGGGCGGTTTACATGGCCGCTGCGGTGGTGTGTTTGGTTGGGTGGGCAGAGTTCATAGCCTGGTATGTTGGCGCCCCTCTTTTTGGCGGATTTGCTCAGGGCTGGTTTGAAATTGGTGGATGGCGCAATCCCATTCCCCCCACAATTTACCGGCTTAACATCACCCTCAATGGCTCTACTCCCCTGGCGGCTTACCTATCGCTGCTTATTCCTCCGGCCATTGGGTTGATTTTGACTTTGCCGCCTAAAAACCAAAATCGCCAGGCTCTTATTTTGTGGTTGGCGCTACTGGCTATTCCGGTACAGATACTAACCTTTTCGCGGGCGGGCATTCTGGCTTTGGCAATATCACTTTCTCTGCTTGCTGTTGGATGGGTGTTTGTTTGTGGCAAACGCCGGCGCGACCTAAGCGCTTATTGGCAGAGATTAAGCCTGAAACTGCGTGTGGTTGTTATTTTTAGCGGTTTGGTTGCGTTGGGACTGGGGTTGTTTTGGGTACAGTATAGCTTTGACAATCGTGTCGGCAGTACCAATTTTCGTATTACGTTGTGGCAGGCTGCCATTATAATTTTTGAACGCCATTGGTTCACCGGGGCCGGTCCGGGCAACTTTGGGCGGGCTTTGCTGCGCTTAAACACTATAGCATTTCCGCGCCGGCAAATTTTTACGGCCCACAATATCTATCTCAATACCGCTGCGGAATTGGGACTTACCGGACTGCTTGCGGGGGCTTATTTGTATTTTATGGTTGCGTACAGTTGGCTGCAACATTGGCGACACTTGACCTCCGTTACAGAGAAAATCAGGCTGATTGCGGCTGGTTCTGCGTTGGTTGGGCTGGCTGCCCAGCTATTAGTTGATACGTATAGCGCCACACCCAACATACTGGTAATGCTGCTGGTTTTGGCCTATGTTGTGGCTCCCCTGCCCGCTGCCGGGATAAGCAAACTCAAAGAGAAAAGCGCCGGTCGCCAACCGTTGGCCGTCACCGGCTCGTTTTCAACCTCAATCTCGCTTTCACTGGTATCCCTGGTTTTACTGTTGACCTTCTTGCTTGGCTTTTTCTGGATAGCCCTGGCCGATTTTCGTTTTCAAAACAGTTTTCGACACGAGAGAGCGGGCAACTTAAAAGAGGCCGTAACCCAGGCCGAACAATCATACAGGTTAGACCCGGCCCTAACGTTGCGACTTTTTCGGCTGGCCTTGCTTGAGGCCAGGCTGGCTCATCAAACCAATAATCCGGCCCTGGCCCAGTCAGCCATTAAACATTATCAAACGGGTTTGCAGCAAGAGCCTATATTTGGCCTTAACTCGGCAAACCTTGCCGGATTGCTGTGGCAGCAGGGGAGACCAACCGAGGCAATTGCAATGATGGAACGCTCAATTGTTGCAGACCAAAACTCGCTTTACTGGCTAAATCTTGGCTATTTCTACGAACAGCAGCAAGATTGGGACAATGCAAGCGCCGCATATGGTCGGGTGTTAGCTTTATCTCCAGACCTTGCCGGGTCAGGATTTTGGCAGGCGTCTACACCCAGAGCAGAACGCTGGCCTGATTTTGTTGACAGGGCGGTTTCATCTGATGATGAGTTGGCGCAAAAACAACTGCTGGTACGGCTGGCATTAGCCCAAGAAGATTTCGATGCGGTTGAAGATTTGCTTGGGGCAATGATTCCGGATGCGTCTGATCCGTTTTATTCCACGTGGATTGAGGTTTATTTAAATCGAGGACAGGTGCGGCAAGCAGAGGCTCTGCTCAATTCCATCCCAAGCAGCTCTGACGACTATCTTTGGCGGGGCCGATTAAAGTTGCAGGTTGAAGATGATGTTTCTGCTGAAAAGGCGCTCAAAGCTGCGGTTTTTCTCAAAAACCAGGCAGCTCATTATTATCTGGGGCAACTCTATGAGCGACAAGGCGATTTACAAGCGGCTAAACCCGCTTACCGGCGCGCTATGGCGTCGGCTACGGCAGAAGATATAGAAGTGGCAATATATGGTCGATTAGGGGGTAACGATATGGCCCCGCAACTGATGCAAATTGGCAATCGCCGGCAAATTAAACCTGTGTTGTCCCTGGTTAGATTGTATGAAACAGAACAAGATGCCCAAGCTGTAAATCGCATGTATAATTTACTTAAAGAGATAGATTACTTTTTTGTAGAGCCATAGTATTCGCCATGAAAAAATTTACGTTGTCTAAATCTCCACTATTTATTAGCGTTGTTCAGCTTGGGTTACTGGTATTTGCCGTCTACTACACGTTTATTGGAGGGCAAACCGCGCAGGGAATTTACGATCACACCTGGCGTTTAATCACGCTTTATCTGGCAGCGGTCATCATTGGCGGCTGGCTGTTATGGCGCTTATTTGGCCGGACAAAAATTCCACGGACGCCGCTTGATATCCCGTTGTTATTTGTCTTCACCTCGTGGCTATTGGCCATAATTTTCTCAATTAACGTTATTTATAGTCAAGAAACGGTTGTTTTTTTACTGACGTATCTTTTTTTTTCTACATTGCCGTTGACTTTGGGCGTTGGCCCTGGTTTAAAGAACTGGCGTTTAACGCTATTATTGGCAGTTCCGGGCTGGTCTGGCTGTTGGCGCTGCTGCAACTTTGGCGATGGTATCAGGATTACGCAGCCGGTTGGAATTTAATTCAGCCTTACCGGGCAACAATGTTGCCCCGCCTGTCTGTATTGGGCAATCCCAATACAATGGCCGGCTTTATAGCGTTGGTTATACCCATTGTTCTGTACAAAGGCGTTGTTGCCCGCAAAACTATCACCCGTATTTTGCTGGGATTATGGCTGGCGATGTTAACCGGAGCCATTTTGCTGACACAGTCTCGCGGGGGAATATTAGGCGCAGTAGCCGCTTTTACTTTTTTTGCTGCGGTATGGTTTGTTAAAAATAGGCGTTACAAGTTTACGTTTGCCGCCCTAAATAAATGGGCGCTAACCCTGATAGGTTTAATCACGTTTGCGGGATTTGGCTGGCTGATTTTTGGCTTAAGAGAAATTAGCGGGGCCGCTACCATTCGCCGGCAGGTTATGACCGGGGCGTTAAAAACGTGGCAAAATCATCCGGTGTTTGGCTCCGGGTTGGGTACATTGGGGCAGGAATTAATCCAGAACCAAAAGCCGCTTGATGCAATCTGGGCCGATGCGCATAACCTCTATTTGACCGTATGTGCTGAAACAGGGCTAATTGGCGCAATTGGATTGGTGTGGTTAATTGGAGCCGGCCTTAAATTGCTCTGGTCAACGCTTAAACATGCTGATAGCGCCCAGTGGGATTTATCTGGTTTGGCGTGCGCGGCAGCCCTAACCGGCTTTGCCCTTCACAATCTGGTCGACTCGCTGTTAAAGTTTCCGATGATTATGATGTTGGTGGCGGTTTGGGCCGGCTTCTGGGTTGGCACATACACAAACCTGACAGGGTTTCAAACCCTGTCGGGTTTAACAGACAAACCCCCTGCAAAATTTTGGAGTCGAGCGGTTACCCTGGTCGCACTGGTTGTGCTGGCGGCAACATTTATTGTTGGTCGACGCGGGATACAAAACATCGAAGCCTACAACCAGGCGGTTGAAGCGGCTGTTCGGGATGATTGGCACACGGCAGCGGATAATTTGCGGCAAGCTGACCAACTGGCTCCTGATATGCCGTTTTACCGGCGGCAGTTGGGCTTTGCCGCCGGTTATTTGTCGCAGCAAGAGCCGGATTACCGGGCTGAGGCAATTAATCAGTACCGGGCTGCGTTGGAGGATGTAAATCAACTTTCCATTGACCATGCCAATCTGGCATGTCTTCTGTGGGAAAACGGCCAACAAACCGAGGCTGTAAAAGAGATGACTCTGGCCCATCAGTTGGAGCCAGAGATTCTTATCTATCGGCTAAACCTGGGGCATTATCTGGAACTCACTGGGAATTTTGAGACCGCATGGGCAGAATACGCCCACATTCTAACTATCCGGCCCGATTATCTGCAAGCTGATTACTGGCATCAAACCGAGCGGCGTGCGGCTGCCCTGCCCAAAATTGTTGAGCAGGCTGCGAGCAATTTATCCAACTCGCCCCAAGAATCGTTTTCAAGGTTAATTCAACTGCACCTTGTCAATAACAACAGCGCGGCGGCCTGGCAGGTTTACAATGATTATTTGCAACAGTTAACAATTGATCCGGTTATCGTTCATTTAGAAAAAGGGAAGATTTTGCTTACCGAAGGAAGTCTTGATAAAGCCGGAGCCGAGTTTGCGGCGGCGCTCCAGCTTGATCCTGCGTCAGAGCAGATTTATTTTTATCTAAGTAAAGTTGCGCTGGCTAAAGGTCAGACGGCCGACGCCCGGCGGAATATTGATATTGCCCTTAACTTAAACCAGGGGCCGGAAGTATTGTATCAAGCCGGTTTAGTAGCAGAGGCGATTGGAGATAAAGCAGAGGCGGCCCGGCGGTATGAGCAGGCGTACAAGGCATTTGTTCCCGCCTCAAATCCCAAGTTTGCTCGCTACGCTATCGAGGCGGCTCGGCGACGCCCTTTGCCCAAGAGTTATTTGCCTTGCTTAATTCGCATCTATCCGATGCCGCACGGCTATTAATGACTATAATAAGTAATGAGAATTAAATAACTGTCCCTCAACATTGTAATTGGTAAATGGTAATTGGTTATTAAGCCAATCCCTAATTACTAATTACCATTTACTGCGCTCTGAAATGAGACAGACAGTTATTTAATCCCGATTCCT
>JAJRVO010000062.1 GCA_024277275.1 Chloroflexota bacterium | reverse complement strand
TTGTTGCGCCGGGGCAAAGTCAACAACGTGATGGCTGACATTGAGGCCGCCTTGGCCCTGGAAGGTTTACCCCCTTCGGCTCACCAGAGCTTGACCAACTTGTATAACTACCTCGACAAGCATCAGGATCACATCGATTACGCTAAATTCAAAGAGTTGGGGCTACCCATCGGCAGCGGTATCGTTGAAAGTGCCTGTAAGTGGCTGATCCAGCAACGATTTAAAGGGGTGGGTATGCGCTGGAGTGAGGACGGTTTCAACCATTTGCTTCATCTAAGGTTGGCCTGGGTCAATGGCCGCTTTGATGATTTGTTCCCTTTGGCTGTCCCCCCGACCTAAGAAATACGCCCGATGGGATGGAAAGTGGGTATAAGTTTCCGCTTGGGGATCGAGCTTGATAAGCCCGTAGTTATCTGAGCCAATCCAGAGGGTACCGTTTGGTTCGCGCACAAACCCCCGGATAGACATTATGATATCTGGATTCTCGGGAGGTGGCGGGATACGAGTAAAAATCCCCGTGGCCGGATCGAGCCGGTTGATGCCGGCATCCCAGGTGGCAATCCATAACAGGCCGGAGGGTTCCTGAGCAAAGCCCATAATATCATTGCTACCAATGCTCGTTGGGTCATCGGGATCATGCAGATAGCGGGTGAATTCTTCAGTGCGGCGGTCGAATTTATTCAACCCATTCAACGTACCAATCCAAAATATGTTGGGGTCCTGGTTGTCTTGAACCATGGCCTGGATATGGTTACGGCTCAAACTTTTAAGGTCGGTGATGTCATTTTTATAGACCGTAAAGTTGTAGCCGTCATAACGGTTCAGTCCTTCGGTGGTGGCAATCCACATAAAACCCTGATCATCCTGAAGAATGACCCTGACTTCCGAGAAGGACAGGCCATTTTCCACGGTCAGGTGGTCAAAGACAATGCGGTCGCCGCTCTGGGCGTGGGCTATTTGGGTTGAAGCGGTGGGCGCTGATGTTATCAAGGTTAGCAGGACGATTAATAGCGTTGTTTTGAGTAATGGTTTCATTTTATAAGCCTCCCGGTTTGTGATAAAACTGTTTGGTAATCCTATGTAAAGTGATTATGTTTAGAAACCACTGTCTATGTCATTTCGACCAACGGGAGAAATCCCTCGTATCGCTCTTTTGCCCAACTGTTGGCAGGCAAAAAAGGATGTTGCTTGTCAATGTACCGAGTACGCCAACCTTTGTCTAAGAAATAAGTCAAAAAGCACACGATATGCTGGCGGTTATCACTGCCTTAAAGTACACAATATGCTGGCACACAAAACTGAGTCGAATGTTCACGGTGATCTCAGGGCTGTTCAGTTCTAAAGCGTGGCATAATTTTTAAACCGCCAAGAGCGCCAAGGACGCAAAGAATTTATAAAAATCTTGGCGATCTTGGCGTCCTTGGCGGTAAAATCATCGGCGATTGGTGAGAACTGAACAGCCCTGACGGTGATCTGCTGTCACATCGCAGTTAATAATAGGGATTTCGGCAAACGAGAAACATCTGTTAGAGCTACCGAACCACCATCACCGGGCAAGAGGCATGCTGTACTACCTTCTGGCTTACGCTGCCAAGTAACAAGCCTTGTAGCGAGCCTAACCCGCGAGTCCCCATCACAATAAGATCGGCCTGACGAGTTTCGGCGACGGTTAGAATAGCCTCGGCTTCCGGCCCTTCCAGCAACTCTTCTTGCGCATCAAAAGTTATGCTGCCAAGTTTTTGACGCGCTTCATCCAGGATGCCCTGCCCGGCACCCTCACGCTGAGCAATCAATTTCTCGTACTCATCATAACCAAGCAAATCAGAGGTATGTGGAAAGACGTGGACAAGCCACAGCTTAGCCTCAAATTGTTCGGTTAAACCTTTAGCATATTCCAAAGCACGATGGCTATGCTCAGAGCCGTCGATGGCTACAATAATCTGTTTAAACATATCTTCTCCCTTTTTTACAGAAATACAATCGGCGTTATTACAACGTCCGTCAATACTCTTGTGGACAAAGTATAATTGGCAGCGCACAGAATTGTCAAAAAAACACGGAGCGAAGGCCGCCGAAGTCTCAAACCGAGAGCGCAATAAGCCATTGGGCCACAAAATAAGTACCCAGCGTCACCAGACGAGCGCTCTTGAACGGCTTTCTGAAGCGATTAATCGCCAGCGCCGAATCTGAAACAACAAATATGACCGCCCCCAAAAATGCTAAAAGTGTTCTTGTTTGCTCCAGGTGAAGCCATTGTCCCAACGCCTGCCAAGCCATTACCACAATCACTATGGTGTAAATCGTCACGGGTAGTCTCAACTTGTTATTGACATGGGGGATGAGGACGGCCAGGATGGCAATGCCGTAAAGCAAAAACGGCAGCAATCCCAAAACGGAAAGGTAAAATCCCGTCTCCGCAGAAAAGGCAACAATATAACACAAATGGGCTGCCAAAAAACTAACCAGCCCGGCAATGAAGCGATCAGAAGGGAGCATCAAAAAGATATCCCCGGCCAGAGAAAAGATTAAACCAGCCACAATCGCATATTTATAGAACACGTTGGTCGACGCAGTGGCTTGCAGCGCAATGAGAATGATAAGAGACGTGGTCAACGGCTTAAAAATATAAACGTGATGTTGCGGGCCTCGATATTCAGCCCGGATGTGTAAATTTGCAGAGATTAAGACAAACAGGGAAAATAATATAGTCAGCATATTAACTATAACCTCAAGGCGCTTGCTTAGAGAGGATTCGGTAATTCAAGATAGCCGTTAAAAAGGACGAATGACGAACGACGGCAGACGAATGAAACGATAGCACAAGGTTCTTGTCGTTCGTCCATCGTCTTTCGTCCGGTTGAACAAAACGCTCCAAATAATTACCGAATCATCTCACTTAAAGAAAGGAGAAACATTCATTATGGGTCGCCGAATGAGTCGCAGCGATGACGAAGTATCGATTGAAGAGGAACATAAACATGCCGCAAGAGGGGCCTGGATTGCCCTGCCGCTTCTCCCGCTTTGCCTGCTTTGCTTTTGCGCCGTATTTGCCATTACCCCCAATGGCAGGATTGCCCTGGCCGATTTTATTGTGCAAGCCACATTTGACGGCGCTCCTCTCCCCAAAGATTTACAGATCATGTACATCCGGGGGTTTCCGGGCGCTGCCCGGGCAAGCTGCGCCCTGGAACGCACCAAGCCTAGACCGGCAAATTATAAAAAAGCCCAAGAGCGACTTGCCACAGAATACGATACGCTTTTTAAGCTATACAAAGATAATTGGAATTACCTAAAACAAGCCAGACAAAAAATTGACGAAGCGTACAAATCCCCTGCCGATACTCCATCTGATTTGGTGGGCGGGACAAGAACCTACTGCCGCTAAAGTATACCCAACAATATTTGCGTTGTCCGCAAGAATTATTATCCACAGATGAACACAGATTTTTACAGATACTTTTGATTTTTTATCTGAGTTTGTCTGTGTTCATCTGTGGACTGCTATAATTGCGACTTG
>JAJRVO010000650.1 GCA_024277275.1 Chloroflexota bacterium | reverse complement strand
GCACAACTACCTGCGGTGAAGCAACTTCAAAAAATCATCGCGTGAAAGTTCAACATCTTTCAATATGCTCCTCACCAATCCTCGTCCCAGGTCTTCTCCGGAATGATAAGGAACAACTGTGGCACGTCCATCAGGGTGGCGATAGTAAATGTGGCTCCCCTTTTGGCGTATTGCTTCAAAACCAAGTCTTTCCAGGAGACGACACATCTTACGGGGATGGAGTGGAGGAATTCTACTCACACCGGGACCTCAATCTGCTGTATCCCCACGAAACGCAAAGGAGGTTCGTCTTGCACTTCTACCTCAAGGCATAATTCTATCGCTTCTCGAATGCGGGAAACGAGTTCCCCTAAATTTCTGGCCTGGGTATGGCATCCCCTTAGGGCAGGCACAGAAGCAACCAATATACCATCTTTATCTTGTTCGATCACGACTAAATATTGTTGTTTTTTTTGCATTGAAAATCTCCTCAACTAAGCTGATCTATGCGTGTTTTGCCAGCAGGTTGAAGCCAATTATAACATGGTTTCGGATGATGATGTTTCAAAAAGTTTATGCATGGGCGCGATGGAGGGAGATGAGTATGGGCGAATGAGCGCCAGATAATGGCTGTTCAGCAGGCGAAATCCCTCCAGAAATTGAGCCGTTGGCCACGAGATTGGCGCTAAGAAACGTGATAGCGGCGGGGCCAATGTGACCGCTACTCCCCCACTCCCACATCCCATCTCCAGTATCCGGTATTCACGTTAAGCATGAATCACGGCGAGGAGTCAAACGCAGCGCCAAGGAACAGCAAGCAATTGCGTAATTCTTCTTTTGAAAAGTGGTTCAATAAATTCTTCATCCGGCGCAGCCAAACACCAACCTCTGGCTGCCCAGTGAGAATAATGATCCCCCAATGCTTTTGGCCTTTCTCTAACCACGCAGTGTGTATCCCAGGAAAGTGTTTGATGTTGTGGGTAACCAACGCCCGATTCTGGCTGACAGCATATATCAATTGCTGTTGGTCTGATACTCCCAATAATCCAACCTCGCGGGTTGTCTCGACATCATAGCCGCGCTGTCGCAATGCTTCGGCCAATCGCGCGTCTACATCTTCATCAAAATACAGCGAGGCAATGAGTAAATCGATCATTTCCCCGCTGCACTGTGGACTACCGCCACACCTTCGAGCGCTTTCTCGACTCTCAAATTTTGAGCGGCAATTACCCGCTCAGGTTGGCTCTCTTCGATCAGTTGATCCATCTCAGACTGATGATCGTGGTAATAGGAAAGGGCATCGTAAACCTGAGAAGCAGTGAGGTGAGGAAGAGCAGCTAATATTTCCTCAACCGATTGGCCCGCTTGAATCCGCTCAACGATATGGCGCGCGGTGATGCGCGTTCCACGAATGACCGGTTCGCCGCTACTAATATCGGATCTGACCACAATACGGGGATGCTCTGCCGCGGCCTGTTCGACTAAAGTGTTGTAATCTGCATACCGGACAAGCACCGCTTTCGGGCGACTATATTGTGTAATAAAGTAAGGGTTTCCGGTAGTTTCCAATGTACCCAAAATGTTCTTTAGTTTTTGCCTCACTTCACTGACTGGGATAATTTTCACCGTCATTGCATTTCTCCTTGTACACATCTGTTGTACAACAGAATTATACTTCTTCTGTCAGATTAGCGTCAAGGCGAACTTTTAACACCATCAGCGCAGGTGGGACACATGCCATTGACAACGACTCTAAACCCATCGCCAGCACGTTTCCTGGTTTATGCATTTGAACACAACTCTTCCTTACCGGGCGGACAGGGGCTGAATGAGCGCCAGATAATGGCTGTTCAGCAGGCGCAACCCCTCCAGAACTTGCGCCATTGGCCACGAGAGCGGCGCCAGGAAACGTGATAGGGGCGGGGCCAATGTCACGCGCTTAAAAGTAAAACGACAGGCCGGGAACAGGCTTCTGATTTCCGGGGGACGCAGCCCCCGCGTTTGCGGATTGGTCGGGTTCAGCCAGAAATCATACCAAAGGATCGTACTGTCCTCTCTTGCCCAACAACGCCAATATAATCACTACCAAAGCCGCCGTCCGATAGCCCGAAAGCGTTCTACGGCCGTGGCATCCGGCCACGAATAATAGGAGCCTTCCGATAAATTTATCGGTATACGTGTAGCAGTTCCTTTTTCGATTTTCTGCAAAACCTCTCGCAACAAATCAGCAGCAATCGCTTTTGAACGACGCAGGAAACTATCAAGTGTATCATCCGGTAGAATTTCAAAGACGCGTTGACCGCACAAATCACCTGCGTCAATCCTTTCGTTGACATAATATATGGAAACACCCCCTTGTTTTTCCCCATTTGCCAGCATCCAAAAACTTGGCATGATGCCACGATAATGAGGCAAGATTGCCCCATGAATATTTAAACACCCTAATGAAGGCAAGTCTATCAAGGTTTTTTTGAAAATTTGGGGGCAACTTACAGACACAATTATATTGGTTCCCAAATCCCGAAGTTGATTTAAGAATTCGGGTGCATTGACATTTTGAACAATTGCATGTTGCACGCCCTTACTTTTGCATACCTCTGCAATGGATTGGCGGCGAATTTTTGCCCTCATCACCCGCGGGGCAAGGCCCCATATACCTTCCCACCCAAAGGTACGAAAGTACCGCCAGGAAGCGTCCCGGACAGTTTGTTTGCCATACAATGGCGGGGCAATGAAAACAGCCCTTGTTCGTGCTGCATACTTATCTAACACCCGCTCAAAAAAGTCAGGTAAGTAAATTGGATCATTGGTTGTTAGAAATACTATCTTCAAATGAGATTCCATGCCTCTAATACCTTATCAAATCTTCCAAATGGCAATTGTTTCAGGAGTTTTTCTACGCGCCTGACAAAGCGCTCACGGCCAATGCTTTGCTGAAAACGAAAAAATGACGGGACTTGACCACGATAATCATCCAATTCCGTTGGATTAAACTCATAAGGATGGCAATAGATAATTACCGGGCGACGACTGGCAAGAATAGCTTGTATGGCCCTTTCTAATAAGATTTGGGGCAACAGACGGAAATATCCTCCCCCTGCAACCGGAAACCGAAAGCCCCTATTAACCCAAATTGATACCGGCACTTCAAGTATCTCAGCTCCATTGGGTAACTGGATTTTATGAGGCCCAACATCCCATCCTTTTATGCCATAACGGCGGGTTTGCATGGGAAAGATTGATGAATCGATCTTAAATCCCATTTCTACCAATACATCCAACGCCCAAAGGTTCTGAGAAAGAATAGTAAAATCTGGGGCCCTAAAAGCGGTTACGCGAACCCCACTTGCATCTTCTACAGTTTTACGCGCGCGTTCCAACTCATTTCGAAGTTCCCGCCGATTCATTTGAAACAAGGGTCTGTGGCTATATCCATGTGATTGGATTTCATGACCTTCGGCGATCAGACATTGCAATAATCGAGGAAAGGTTTCAGCAACACGTCCCTGCACAAAGAATGTGGCTTTCACGCCACATTCGTCCAACACAGTCAACACTCGTTCGACATTACGGACGACCCGTTCTGTAATCGGAGCATCAAAATCAATACAAGATTGGTACCAATCTTCAACATCTATCGTGAATGAGCACAACAGTTGATTATCGGCCGGATACGTTATTTCTTCCACCGGATGGCATTGTTGGGCAATTGAATGCGATGTCATTCTACTTTTGTGTAGTCTGCCAATACTGTCCGAATAAAAATGTAGTATAATATGCAGTTTTTTGTTTGCAATATGCCAGTTTCGCGTTGTTGAAGATCGTTGATTTATTTGCAAAAATGCGTTTAAGCTGTTAACTATGACGGAAAAACCTTCTACAAG
>JAJRVO010000649.1 GCA_024277275.1 Chloroflexota bacterium | reverse complement strand
TGACGACAAAGGGCAAATAAAACGATACGTTAATGTCTTTGTAAACGGCGACGAAATCCGCACTTTACAAGGCATAGAAACTTCTTTAGCCGACAAAGATGAAGTATCTATCATTCCCGCAATGGCGGGAGGCCGGTAAAACAGTAAATTGCCGGTTCCCAGACTCCAGTTTGGGAACCAGACAGGGCTGTTCAGTTCTCGCCAATCGCCGGTGATTTTACCGCCAAGGACGCCAAGATCGCCAAGATTTTTATAAATTCTTTGCGTCCTTGGCGATCTTGGCGGTTTAAAAAATTATGCCACGCCTTAGAACTGAACAGCCCTGGGGAACCAGACCAAAAAATGGGGAGCGGTCGACAAATACAGGAGATATTATGAGTTACATAACCAGCGATCAATTAATCGCAAAACTTAGAAATGAAGTCAAAGAAATTGATGTGCATACCCTGGCCGGCGATTTACAAAGCGGCAAAGAGTGGACCGTTATCGATATCCGGGGAATGGATGAGTGGGCGCAGGGACGCATTGAAGGCTCCATCCACATTGACCGGGGTTTTTTAGAACTTTTGATTGAACACTACGTTCCCCGCCGCAATCACCCTGTTGCCCTGGTGTGCGCCAGCGGTGTCCGTACCCTGTTGGGCGCGCGCAGCCTGGAAGAAATGGGCTACACTAATGTTGCTTCGGTGGCCGGCGGCTTTATCGGCTGGAAAAACGCCGGCTATTCTTTTTCTGTGCCGCGTATGTTGACCGAAGAACAGCGTCACCGCTACAGCCGCCACACCATTATGCCGGAGGTGGGCGAGGAAGGCCAGTTAAAACTGCTGGATGCCAGCGTGCTGCTTATCGGCGCGGGAGGATTGGGCAGCCCGGCTGCTATCTATCTGGCCGCAGCCGGAGTCGGCAAAATTGGCATTGTTGACTTTGACGTGGTAGACACCAGCAACTTGCAGCGACAAATCATTCACCGGCTGGAAGACGTCGATGTGCCCAAAGTGGATTCTGCGTCCAGGGCCATCGGCCAGCTTAACCCCGATGTTAAAGTGGTGGGGCATCGCACCCAACTGACCAGCCAAAATGCCTTTGATATCATCAGCCAGTACGATATCGTCATCAACGGTTCCGACAACTTCCCCACGCGCTACCTGGTTAATGACGCCTGCGTGCTTTTGGGTAAACCGCTGGTAGACGGCAGCATCTTCCGCTTTGAGGGGCAAGTTACCGTTTTTGACGCTGCCGGCGGCGGCCCCTGCTACCGCTGCCTCTACCCCGATCCGCCCCCTCCCGGCGAAGTGCCAAGCTGCGCCGAAGGAGGCGTTCTGGGCGTGTTGCCCGGCGTCATCGGTAGCCTGCAAGCCGCCGAGGCCATTAAACTCATTCTGGGGCAGGGCGACCCGCTTATTGGCCGTCTAACTCTGTACGACGCCCTGGACGGCGAGTTCCGCGAAATGAAAGTTCTCAAAAATTCGGATTGCCCGGTATGCGGCCAACAGCCTACCGTCACCGAATTAATTGACTATCAACAGTTCTGCGGTATCCCTCACGTGGAAACGGTAGCGACAAACGGTAAGGATGAACTCATACCAGTGTTTAGTAATTAGCGCCCCGACCCTAAAGGTTTTAAAAACCTTTAGGGTCTCATCAGGGTAGGAACTTGTTATTTCTTAGCAGTGACCAGTTATTCCTGACTACTGATTACCGAATACTGATTACTGATTGCTACAAAGGAAAAACCATTTATGATACGCTTACAAACAATAGACAAACCACAAACAAGCCCTAATTTTGTCTCACGGCGTCCGGCCCAACCCCAACCTTTGGAAGACAGCCTGTTAGCCCGGATTGGCAATACGCCTCTGCTGCCTTTGCATCGCATAGCCTGCGTAGAGGGCATTGACCCCAATGTGGTTATCTTTGCCAAAGCCGAATGGTTTAACGCCAGCGGCTCGGTAAAAGCCAGGCCGGCCCTGGCTATGATTGAAGACGGCGAGCGAAGATGCCTGCTAACCCCCGACAAAACCATTATCGACGCCACTTCCGGCAACACCGGCATTGCGATGGCTATGATTGGCGCGGCCAAAGGGTATAAAGTAAAATTGGTGATGCCGGCCAACGTAAGCAGCGAGCGCAAAAACATTATCAAGGCTTACGGGGCAGAACTGGAACTGACCGATCCGATGGAAGGCATTGATTTTTCCATCCGCACCGTCCAAAGAATGGTTCAGGAAGACCCGGAGCAATACTTTTACCCGGATCAGTACAACAACCCGGCCAACTGGCAATCTCATTTTCACACCACGGGCGTAGAGATATGGCAGCAGACCGGCGGGGATGTGACCCACTTTGTGGCCGGAATTGGCACCAGCGGCACGCTAATGGGCACCGGGCGTCGTCTAAAAGGCTTTAACTCCGACATCGAAGTTGTTTCCGTAGAGCCGGAAGACGAACTGGCTATTATCGAAGGGTTAAAGCACATGGAAACCAGCCTTGTCCCCGGCATTTACGACCCCGAATTTGCCGACTGCGCCATCAAAGTCTGGCCCGACGACGCCCACCAGATGGCCCGTCGCCTGGCCAAAGAAGAAGGTCTGTTTGTTGGCTACTCTGCCGGAGCCGCCGCCTGGGCCGCCCTTGAATTAGCCAAAACGCTCACCCGGCCCAGCGTTGTTGTTACCGTTTTTCCTGACGGCGGCGAGAAGTATCTGAGTGTGTGAATTAGATTTTAGCGTCTTTTGTTTTTACATCGACAAAGTAGCAAGGTGGCAAGGCAGCAAGGTGGCAAGGTAGCAATCCTGCAACCCTGCAACCCTGCAACCCTGCAATTCTGCAACCCTGTAACCCTGCAATTCTGCAACCTTAAGGAGAAAATAGTCTGTGATTGTACTACCTAAAGCCAATAAAGTTCTTGATTGTTCCGGAATGCTCTGCCCTCTGCCTGTTGTTAAAACTGCAAAAGCAATCAAAGAGAT
>JAJRVO010000648.1 GCA_024277275.1 Chloroflexota bacterium | reverse complement strand
GCGCACTATGTACAACGGCTTACCATTGGGTAGTTTAGTTGGACTCCTGGGTATTCTGGGTTATGATCCCAGAGAATACTTTCCGCTGGGCAGGTCCATCTTTGAAGCATACGCTTTAGGATTAAAACTTAACCCCGCAGATATGGCCTTTCGGTGTAACGTTGTCCGGGTCAGCGACGATGACCGATTGACAGATTTCACCGCCGGACAAATTGACGAAGCTTCAGCCTGTGAATATCTGGCCGGGCTACAGTTGCCCGCTCCTTTTGAAATTCACCACGATTTAAGTTATCGAAATGTGCTTATCTATCGTGATTGCCCGTTACCGGTCAACGATATCCGCCTCTTTGAGCCTCATGAAAATGTTGGCAATTCAATTAAGGATATTATGCCGCGTTACAAAAACGAGACCTTCAAGCTGCTGATGGAAATCATGTTGGCTTCGCGGCGCGATGGTTTGATGTTATGGCCGTGGGGGGTAAGCAGGATGCGCGCCTTCCCCCAAATGCCCTTTAATATATGTATGGTTACGGCTCTTAGTTTTCTTTATGGGATGGCCGGTATGTTGGGTGGACATCCCATTAAGCCTCCCGGAACAACCGGATACCTGGGTTCTGATCTGGGAGCCAAGTTGAACGCTTTAACAGAGTATCTTCATCGGTTTGATGCCGGCCTGATTCATTGCAACGCGCCCGACGAGGAGTCTCACATCAACAATTTACAGGGCAAAGTGCAGGCTATAGAGGACATTGATCGCCTGGTAGTTGGCCCGCTATTGAACTACCTGGAAGACAGCCCCGAACCTTACCGTATCTTATTTTGTCCAGACCACTACACCTGCTGTGAAGATGGGAAACACCGTGACAATCCAGTTCCATACGTTGTGACCGGGTCTGGCATCACACCAAACCACTCCCTATCAACATATTCTGAAGTAGCTATTGACAAACGAAGCAAGCGCATACTTGAAAGTTATCACCTCATCTCAACCCTGCTTAAGTAAGCGGCTTGAGCCTAACGCCACATTGCCTCTCGATAGGCAACAAAAAACCCCAACGGATTTAACCCGCTGGGGTTTTCTTTTTTAACCAATCATCTCATTCCCAAACTGAATTTGGAAACAATAAATTCATGCCAGATTAAAATAGGCCAACAACCTTGCCTGTTTCAAAGTCGATGTCAACATTCATAAAGGCAGGCTTTGAAGGCAGGCCGGGCATAGTGCTCATTGCCCCTAACAGGGGATAAATGAAGCCGGCCCCGGCGCTGGCCCGTGCCTCGCGGACAGGGACAGTAAAGCCTGTGGGGCGTCCCTTCAACTTGGCATCGTGAGAGAGGCTGAGGTGGGTTTTGGCCATACAGATAGGCAAATTACCAAAACCAGCTTCTTCAAAGCTCTTAATTTGCCGGTTGGCCAGCGGCTCAAAAACCACGCCGTCAGCGCCATAAATTTCTACGGCAATCTTTTCAATTTTTTCTTTAATGGACATTTCCAGCGGATAGAGGAACTCAAAGTTGCTGGGCTTTTCGCAAGCAGCCACTACGGCTTCGGCCAGGTCTGTGGCCCCATCGCCGCCTTCGGTCCAGTGGTCAGACATTACGGCTGTCTCTGCTCCGGCCTCTATCGCCATTCTCTTGACCATCTCTACCTCGGCGTCGGTATCATTGGGGAAGCGATTGACAGCCACTACAGCCGGAACGCCAAACTTATTGACATTCTCAATATGCGCGGCCAGGTTGCCAATGCCTTTTTCTAACAGTTCCAGGTTTTCTGAAGTATAGGCTGTATCCAACGGACGACCAGCTATAACTTTTGGACCGCCGCCGTGCATCTTCAGAGCGCGGATGGTGGCGACCAGCACTACGGCGTCGGGAACCAGGCCGGAGTAGCGGCACTTGATGTTGAAGAATTTCTCCATACCGATGTCGGCCCCAAAACCGGACTCGGTCACAACGTAGTCGGCCAGTTTCAGCGCTATCTGATCGGCAATGATCGAGCTGTTGCCGTGGGCAATGTTGGCAAACGGGCCGGCGTGGACAAAGGCGGGCTGCCCTTCCAGGGTCTGCATCAGGTTGGGCATAATGGCGTCTTTCATCAGCACGGTGACGGCTCCGGCCACGCCCAGGTCTTCGGCGGTAACAGGTTTGCCGTCTTTGTTCAAGGCAACCACCATGCGGCCAAAACGGTCCCGCATATCTTTCAGGCCGGTGGTCAGAGCCAGAATAGCCATAATCTCCGAGGCTACCGTAATATCATAGCCGCCCTCGCGGGGTACGCCATTCAGCCGGCCGCCAAGCCCTATGTTGACCTTACGTATCGCCCGGTCGCAAACGTCAACCACACGACTCCAGCTAATGTTGTAGGGATCGATGTTCAATCGCTTCAGGCCTAATTTTTGCAATTGCTCGTCAGATTGGCGACTCTCGTGATACAGGCGAGCATCGACAGCAGCCGCTACCAGGTTATGAGCCGCGCTAATGGCATGAATGTCGCCGGTCAGGTGAAGGTTAAAATCCTCCATCGGGATGATCTGGCTATAACCGCCGCCGGCCGCTCCGCCTTTAATACCAAAAGTTGGTCCCTGGCTGGGCTGGCGAATACAAATCAAAACATTCTTGCCAATTTTGCCCAACCCTTGGGTCAGGCCAACGCTGGTGGTTGTTTTACCTTCACCCAGGGGGGTGGGGGTGATGGCCGTTACATCAATGTATTTACCCTGGGGACGGTCGGCAAACTTTTCCAAAACATCCAGATGAACCTTGGCTTTGTACTTGCCGTACAAATCCAGATCATCTATGTTTAGGCCGAGACCTTCGGCAATTTCTATAATCGGCAGTGCGGTTGCCGCTTGAGCGATATCAATATCGCTGGGAACTGGTTTTACTCGTTCTACTGGCATAAAATATCTCCTCAATGTAGTTTACATATATATATGTGGGGTGGTTTGATACAAAGTATATTGCGCTGTGCAACAGGATGGCCCTTATATTAAACACTATTTGATTTTGAGCAAATTTATGGTGGTCGCATGTGCAAAAAATCACTATCGCCTATTATTCTCGTTCTAATGCTCTGCATTGGAACAAGGAAGTTATGCTTATTTACCTGGCGCGACGCCGATTGCGGCGACGGGCAACTTTTGCCGCCGGGGGTTTGCCAACGTGCCGGGGAACTCTGGGGAGGGTGTTATCGACGCCCATGCCCAATTGGATCAACCGACGGAGTTCGGCGTCAATTCGGGAATCGGTTTCAACAGGGGTGTAGGCGGCCAGTCGATTTTTGACCTCATGGTGGGCACGCTGCAACAGCGATAACTGTCCCTTCGCCATCCAATCTTCACGGGTAAAACGGTCGATGGTTGGGCCGGGGAAATGGAGTTGGTCCGACCAGTACTTGAGCGTATGGGGATTGGTCAACATATGCTCTTCTTCTAGCAACTGGCGAACCAGATCAACCGTGGGTAAATCTTCCAGTGGTTGAAACTGGCGGACAAAGTGCAGCGCCTGGCCGCACATTTCATTGTCAAAGACCAGTTTTTCTAAACTAAAGACTAAAAGATAATCCAGCATGCCCGGTCCCGAAACGGAGTTAATTCCGGCCAGTGCAGCCAGCAGAGCGCCGCCAAAGGTTTCGGCCCCGGCCTGAGCATCCAGCACTTTGCCGTCGCTAAGAGCCGTGTAACTCTGAGTCGGCAAACCCAATGATTTGGCAACATTGACGTAGCCCACATTCATATGCAACGCC
Organism: Chloroflexota bacterium; assembly: GCA_024277275.1. GTDB lineage: Bacteria > Chloroflexota > Anaerolineae > 4572-78 > J111 > JAJRVO01. Next base: position 12,593 of record JAJRVO010000648.1, on the reverse strand, counting down.
TCTATGGCCGCCATAGATGAGGAGGCAAGTTTCATATGAAAAGCGCTTGGAAGACCGCCAAAGAGAACCGGCGCGCCGGGTTTGACAATCTGGGCCATTGTCAACCCGCTCAATACGTCGGCAACGTGCATTACCGTTGCGCCCACCGGCGTGACCGGCGCTACCAGGCCCATTAATGTCACCGGCACCACTTCAATGGGGATATCCCGTTCAACGCAGTCAAGCAAATTCTGACAAGAGTCTTCGCTGTAGCTAAACATACCCGTGGCGGTGATGGTAAATACAGCCATCGGGCGGGCGGCCAAGTCGGCCCGGTCGCGCCGGAAAAGTTGCATCATTTCGGCCATGCGCGGCACGCCATGCTCGGTGAATGCACCGGTGCAAAGCGGCTTGAGGGAGTTGGTCAAACACAGATACAACCGCCAGACATCGGCCACGTCCGGGTCGACATCGCTGGTAGAGAAGGCTGTAGACAGATAGGCAATGTGTTCCAGCCCGTCGGCCAAACGCACATACTCCACAAAATCGGAGGTTTTAGCCAGACGGGCCTCGCCGGTGCGATAATCAAGCACTTTCAGGCCGCTTGAGCCGGGGACAAAATGGACTCTGTCGTCGCCCAGGTCGGCGTGAGGTTGGCCGCTGCGGTTATACAGGGTGAAGGAGCGAGGCGTAGTGGCGATGGCTTTGTCAACCACATCGGGGGGGAAAAGAACGCGCCGGCTCTGGGGGTCCTGTTTAAGGCCGTGATCCAGTAATCGTTGGCGTAGGGCGGGGCCTCTAACTTCAACGCCAATCTCACTGAGAATCCGTTTGGCCTCGGTCAATATTTGGGCAATTAGGTCATCTTGAATAATTTTTAGGTTAGGTCTCATTTTGACCTTATCTTTTCAAATCCTTCAACACCTCACGAGCTGCGTTGTAGCCCGGCGCTCCGGTAACGCCGCCGCCGGGATGCGTGCCCGCCCCGCACAAGTACAGATCGTCAATTGGGGTGCGATATTGGCCGTAACCGGCAATGGGGCGCATAAAGAGCAGTTGGTCCAGGCCCATTTGCCCGTGGAAGATTCCCCCTTCGGTCAGGCCGTAGTCGCGTTCCCAATCAAGCGGCGTGATAACCTGTCGATGCAGGATAATATCTTTCAAATTGGGCGCATATTCAGCCAGCGTGTCGATAACCTTATCACCCAGAGCCTCACGTTGCTCATCCCAGGTTCCGTTTCGTAAATGATAGGGAGCATATTGCATCGTAATCGACATCACGTGCTGCCCATCGGGAGCCAGGGACGAGTCGAGTACAGAGGGAATGACGGCATCCAGATAGGGGCGCTCAGAAAAATCGCCGTACTTGGCGTCATCGTAGGCGCGCTCTAAATACTCAAGGTTTGGGTTAATGATGATGTGTCCGCCCAGGTAGATTTTGGATTTTGGATTTTGGATTTTGGATTTTTCCAGACAGGTAAAACGAGGCAAATTGCTTAGGGCCAGGTTTATTTTGGCCGTGGTTCCCTTGAAACGAATGTTTCGCACCCGGCGCATCAGGCGAGGCTCCAGCCTGGGTGCGCCGACCAGACCAAATAACGTGCGGCGCGGGTCGGCATTAGAAACAACCGCCCTGGCCGAAATCTGTTCGCCGTCAGCCAGCATTACGCCGGCAGCCTGGTTGTCGTCAACGATAATTTGTGCTACTTCGGCCCCGGTGCGGATTTCGACGCCGTACCCACGCGCCGCATCAGCCAACGCAGCCGAGAGTTGGCCAATTCCACCCCGCACAAAGCGACTGGCCTTAAAACTGCCGGCCGCCGCGCCCAGGTAGTGATACAGCATCACAAAGGCCGTGCCGGATGCTTGCGGCCCCTGCAAACTGCCGGTGACGCCCGCCGCGCCCAGCACGCCTTGCACCACCTCGCTTTCAAACCACTCGTCCATAAACTCGACCACGGTCATCGGCAAAACGCGCATAAATTCCATCATATCGTGTTTGCCCAGCCGCTTGAGATTAAGGCCAACCTGAAGCCAGGGGAACAGTTCAGCCGTACTGTTATTGGTCAGTTTGGGAGGGGTACTGGTGACGACATCATCCAGCACGCCGGTGATAGCCGTTACCAGCCGCACAAAGTCCGGGAATTTTTCGGCATCGGCCTCGGAGAAGCGGCCAATCTCGGCGCGGATTTTTTGCGGGTCTCGCCACATGGTCAGGAACCGGCCATCCGGCTGCGGGGCAAAAGCCGTAACGGGACTTTCAACAAAATCCAGGCCGTGGTTTCTCAGGTTGAGTTCGGCGATAATCTCCGAGCGAAACAACCCGGCATTGTGAGCGCCGGTATTCATTTTGAAACCGGGAAAGGTTTCCTCCGTAGCCGCCGCACCGCCGAGGATTTGGCGTTGCTCCAAAACCAGCACGCTATGCCCGGCTTTGCCCAAACAAGCTGCCGTCACCAGCCCATTGTGTCCACCGCCAATTATGATTGCGTCATATTTTTGTGCCATAGTTTTCACCTTCTTCACGACCGGTCTTTCAAAATTTCCAGCGCCGCCAGTCGCCCCGGAGCGCCGGTGATGCCGCCGCCGGGATGAGTGCCGGAGCCGCACTGGTAATAGTTTTTGATGGGAGTTCGGTATTTGGCGTAGCCGGGTACGGGTCGCAAGAAAAATAGCTGCGACAGGGATAGTTCGCCCTGAAAAATGTTACCTTCTGTCAGGCCGGTCAACCGTTCAGTATCCAGAGGCGTCACCACCTGCCGGTGGAGGATGATATCTTTGAGGTTGGGAATGTACTCGGACAGGGTATTAACCACGGCATCGCCCAAAGCTTCTCGTTTCTCATCCCACGTGCCTTCGCGCAGTTTGTAGGGCGCGTACTGCACAAAACACGACATCACATGCTTGCCGGGCGGGGCCATATCGGGGTCAATCATCGAGGGAATAATCATGTCGATGTAGGGCCGGCGAGAGAAGTCGCCATACTTGGCATCGTCATAAGCCCGCTCTATGTAGTCGAGACTGGGGCTGATGGAAATAGCCCCTCGCAAGTGAGGGCCATAGCCGGGCATACAGGCCACATCAGGCGCGGCATCCAGAGCCATGTTAATCTTGGCCGATGAGCCTCGAATTTTGAAGTTGCGAATGGCGGTCAGCAGGTCATCGGGGACATATTTTTGGTCAACCAAATCCAGAAAAGTTCGTTTGGGGTCAAGACTGGAGACAACGATGTCGGCCTGAATTTCGTCGCCATTTTCCATCACGACGCCGGTAGCCCGGCCATTTTTGACAATGACCTCAGTCACCCCCGCATCGGTGCGAATCTCCACCCCAAACTCACGGGCCGCCCCGGCAATCGCGTCGACAATGGCCCCCGTGCCTCCCTTTTGAAAGCCCCAGGCGCGGAACGCGCCATCAATCTCGCCCATGTAATGATGCAGCAAAACGTAAGCCGTACCGGGCGACCGCGGCCCCAGGTAGGTGCCAATGATGCCGCTGGCGGACAGGGTAGCTTTGAGGGGATCGCTCTCAAACCACTGCTCCAGAAAATCCGCGGCGCTCATGGTCATCAATTTGGTCAGGGTGTACAGCTTTTCTTCGCCCAAGCTCCGCAGGTGTTTGCCCAGGCCGGCCAAGCCCATTAAATCTTTAGGGTTGAGCGAGGTTGGGTCTGAGGGAATAATGCCCAGCATATATTTAACCGCCTTGGCCATAAAGAACATCTCCCGGCTGTAATCGTCGTAGGCTCCGGCGTCGCGGGGAGAGTGACGGGCAATATCGCGCAGGGTGCGAAAGTGGTCGCCGTCACGGTACAGGTAATCGCCGTTGGGCAAGGGGGTCAAGGTGCTTTCCAGAGGCAAGATGGTCAGGCCGTGTTTGGGCAAACTCAGGTCACGGATAATTTCAGGTCGCAAAATACTGACCACGTATGAAAAAACAGAATATTTAAACCCGGGATAGATTTCCTCGGTCACGGTTGCGCCGCCCAGCAAATAGCGACGTTCAAGGACCAATACTTTTTTTCCGGCTCGGGCCAGGTAAGCGGCGTTAATTAGCCCGTTGTGACCGCCACCGATTATAATTGCATCATATTTTTGAGACATAGTTTTCACCTTGGTCACAAGCAGGGGGGCAAGGGGGCAGGGGAGCGGGGGAGAATTCTTTTCACCCCTGCTCCCCTGCTTCCCTGCTCCTCCGCTTCAGTTTCAGTTTCGCTTTCTCTCTGGATTAAAGAACGGTGTCCTGACAATCGTAGCTTTGGCCTTCTCACGGCTGTACTCAACCGTCACTTCTATCTCGACCTGAGAGCCGAGCGAGGCGTAACGGCTCTCGACAGTGCCGATAGCAACATACTTTTTGAGCACGGGCGAGAAAGTGTGGCTGGTGGCCTGTCCAATCTGTTTACCGTTTTTGTAAATTGGCACGGCTGCGCGAGAGGCTCGGCCCGTTACCTGTGGCGGTAAGCCAACCGTGTCAAACAGTTCTTCCAGAAACACCCAGTCTATTTCCAGGCCGACAAATTGCCACTTGGGACCGGCTTTCTTTTCGGCCAGCAGGGGGCGACGGCCTACAAAGTCGGCCTTGTCCAGGGCCACCGTCCAGCCCAGGCCAACTTCAAACGGCGACGATTTTTGGCTCTCAATCAGCGCTTTGTGGGCCGAGATAAAATCAACCTCAATGAGCAGCAATCCGGCCTCAATGCGGACGATGTCCAGGGCTGTCAGCCCGGCCGGGGCAAGGCCGTAGCCTCGTCCCCGGTCCAGCAAGATATCCCACAGTTGCTCGGCGTTTTCCGGGGCTGTCCAAAGCTCGTACCCCAAATCGCCGGTGTAGCCGGTGCGAGAGATAGTCAGGGGGAAGCCGTTAGCCTGGGCTTCAGTAAATTGGAAATATTTAAGATTGTCCAGGTCGACTCCGGTGACAAAGGTTTTCAAAATGTCGCGGGCGTGAGGACCTTGCAGAGCCAGGGCGGCCAGGGCGGTGGAGACATCAATCACCGTGGCATCCATACCGTAACCGCAATCCTGAAACCAGTACAGGCTGGGGTCGGCGGCAGTGATGCGGAAACGGTTCTCGTCCAGGCGAGAGACCGTGCCGTCGTCAATGATTTTTCCGTCTTCGTCGCACCAGGGCGAGTACATCACCTGACCCACCTTGCATTTGGCAACATTGCGGGTCATCACCCGGTTGACCAGCCGGAGCGCGTCCGGCCCGCTAACCTCGTACTTAAACAGGGGCGTCACATCAAACAGCGCCGCCGCATTGCGGACGGCAAAATACTCCCGCTCGTGCGATGGCTCATACAACCCGGCGGCCAGATAGCCGGACCAGTTATGCCACTCGTAACTTTCGCACAAGGCGGAAGCTCGCGTGTAAAATGGAGTTGGTATTGGCATAGGGACTCCTTTGCTTTGTAATTACATTTCTAATCGAGCAAGGGAGCGGGGGAGCGGGGGAGCAAGGGAGAAAATTATCACCCCTGCACCCCCGCTCCCCCGCTCCCTTGCCCGGTTACGTAGCCAAGACTGGCCGAAACCCGACTCGCCGCTTGCTTCACCAATTCCGCAATTTCCAGGATTTTGTCCTGAGTCAGGCGCGCTCTGGGACCGCCGACACTGATGGCGGCGACAACTTGGCCGTTATGGTTGTGGACCGGGGCGCCAATTGCCACATAACCTACCTCAAGTTCTTCGTTGGCAATGGCGTAGCCGCGTTCACGGATTTGCTCCAATTCCCGGCGCAGGGTTTCGGCGGTAGTTATGGTGTTGGCCGTAAAGGCAACCAGGGGAAATTGCAGCAGCCCGTCAAGTTCAGCCTCCGGCAGGTGCGCCAGCATAACCTTGCCGGTTGAGGTGGCATAAAGCGGCCAGTGAGTACCCACAGATTGGGCCGCGCCGACCAGATAGCCGCCGGAGACTTCGTCCAACGTTAAAACTTCCCCCTCCAACATCATTTCCACGGTGGCTGCTTCCCGCGTTTGCCGGGCCAGGGCCTCCAACTCGGGGCGACAAACGGCCCGCAGATTGTTGGCTCGCATCGCCCGTCCACCCAACACAATGGCCTCCGGCCCTAAACGATAGGTATCGGCGTCATCGTTACGAGCCACCATCCCCTCGCTTTCCAGGGCGGTCAGCAGTCGATACGTTGTGGTTTTATTTAGATCGGCCCCTTTTGCCAGTTCAGCCAGGCTCAATTCAGGCTGTTCGTCGGTAAAGGCTTTAAGCAAAGTTAGCGCCCGTAAGACGGCCTGGGTGCCGGGGTAGGGTTCGCTGGTTGACATTTTTAAGGCTACAATTTAGATTTGAAATAGCGTTTCATATTATGAACCGCATTATAAATCCAAAAAGAAGGGGTGTCAAATGTCAAGAACTCAACACAGTTGGCAGGTTAGGTTGAGGTACGAAACCCGACAATTTGGGGTCGGTTGTGTTGGGTTTCATTCTTCAATCCAACCTACCCCTATTTACTTTACTGAGATTATTTATACCCATGCTTTAACGCGTTCCGCCACCGCCTGCGGAGATTGAGTAGCCGTATCGACCACCAGCGCTTGACGGGCAGGCAAAGCGCCGGTCAGGTACTCGCGCGCCGCGCCGGAATCGTAATTGCGCCGTTCCTCGGCAATGATAGAAACTTTCTTAATAACCTCGTTAGTGGACATATCCACGGTGTGGGCTACCTGGGCAAGCTGCTGCAACTGCTCCCGGCTAAATACACTCTCAATATCCTGGATAGACATCAAACGCGTCATCAAATCTTGATTGGCCGCCGAAAGTTGAATTTTGGCCGCGTCAAAGGCATCGGCCCGTTGCAACAGGCGGCTAAGGCGCACTGTGTCAGGAGCATCCAAAACTATAAAGCGTGCTTGGGGAAAATAGGCGACGGCATGTTCAACCTCGTTTAGGCCGCGCAAGCCGTCAAAAATAAGCAGGGGGCTAACCTGGGTCGGGTTAATTGCCAGGCGGCTTAACGCATGGGCCATACCGCCGGGGTATTCGGCCCGGTAGCGAGCGGTGTACTCGAAGCGCTTTATCCGGTCGGCGACTATCTGAGGGGGATGGCCGTCGGCCTGTTGAAGCGGAGCAATAATCACGTCATCCGTAATCTCGCGCCGGTTGGGCAACAGCGTGAAGTCCACATCGTTTTGCAGCGCCTCAATAACCGTCGATTTACCCACCCCTGTCAGGCCAACCACAATAACCAGGGGAAACCTGGTTAAGGGCGCAAAAGGGGGCGAGAGTTTTTCTTCTTTAGAGATAACAGCAATAATATCAGTTAAAATTTTCATAGCGCCATTTTACTCTGGACAAAGTGGCTTTGTCAATGCTCGACAAAGTGGCTTTGTCAATGGTTGTTTGCCCCACCTCCCTATCCGTGCTACAATTTAAATTTGGTTGACCTCATTCCTAAACCAGGGAGATGATTCATAATTTGGTTGGCGCTGTCTACCTGACGGACGACAAATGGCGATAGACGAAAGAAAGACAGGTATCTTCATACTCTTCTCGTCGTCCGTCGTTGGTCATTCGTCAAATTTATCATTCGTCAAAAGGGTAAAGATACTTCCCATACCTTGTGAACCACCCCAATTCAGGCAAGTATAGAGACTATATATGCAAACTTTAATCAAAATTGTTTTAACCACTCTGGTGGCAATTATTATCTTTAGTACCGGCTCTATTGTTGGATATTTTATGCGTGATTATGTTGTTAATGACCAACCTGACGAGGAGGCCGCTGAAGACTTGTCGCTTTATTGGGAGGTTTGGAATCGCGTAGAAGAACAGTTTTACGGCGGCGTACCGCAAGACGCCCCCGTAACTTACGGAGCCATTAAAGGCTCTCTGTCTGTTTTGGACGATCCCTACACCGTTTTTTTAGAGCCGGAACCCGCCGCCCATGAAAAAGCCGACCTGGAAGGCCAATTTGGCGGTGTTGGCGCTTATGTGCGCCGCGATGAGGCAGGCAACGTTATCTTAGACCCCATGCGTAATCAACCCGCCGAATTAGCCGGTATGATGAAGGACGACATGCTTGTAGCCGTAGACGGCGTAGACCTTTTACCAGAAATGTCCACCAATGAAATTGTGCTTATGATTCGAGGCGAAGTGGGCGCAGAGGTTGTACTAACCGTCAAACGTAAGGGAGTCGACAATTTCATTGATCTGGTCGTTACCCGGGCCATCATTGAAACACCCAGCGCCAACTGGCATATTATGGAAGAAGACCCGGCCATTGGCTACATTCAATTAACCGCTTTTACCGAGCGCAGCAACGACGAATTAAATGAAGCTTTTGATGACCTGGCTGCTCAAGGCGCTGAGTCGTACATTTTTGATTTACGGAGCAATGGCGGCGGATTGCTGGATGCCGCCGTTGATGTAACCAGCCAATTTTTACGAGAGGGCGTGGTTGTGCGTGAAGACCGTCAAAATGAAGGCGGACGAGTATACGATGTTCGCAGCGGCGGTAAGGCGCTGGACCAGCCGGTGGTGCTGCTGGTAAATGGCGGAACCGCCAGCGCCAGCGAAATTTTGGCCGGAGCGTTACAAGATTACCAGCGGGCGGCCCTCATCGGCGAGCGAACGTTTGGTAAAGGCAGCGTTCAGCTCATCTACGAGCTATCAGATAAATCCCGTTTACACGTTACCGTGGCCAAATGGTTTACGCCCAACGGCAACATAATCGACGGAACCGGCTTAACTCCCGACGTTGAGATTTTATTTACCGAAGAGGACCACGCCACCGGACATGACCCTCAACTGGAACGAGCCATTAACTTTTTGCAAAACAAAGAATATGCGCAATATCAAAAATAGGGAGTTGTCACAATCCTGACGTTTCACCACCAAGACTGAAAATGCCGGGATTAGGAAATTTGGGGATATTTTTCTAATAATTTCAATCGCCTAATCTCCCAATCCCGGCTATTTTAAGAAGGAGGACCTGGGCTAATGGAGTTTGATGTAAAGCGACTGGTCAAAATTATCCTGATTTTTTTTGTAGTAGTGGGAGCCATTACCGGCTCTTTTGTGCTGGGTATGGTTTTTTACGCCAATTTCTATGCCTCGGCTCAGGCTGCTTCATCAACAACTACGGCTTTGCCCTTTTTCCCTTCCGGCACAGACAACTCCGAGCCATCACCTGACGCCGACCAAAATGCACCCCCGGAATTTGCCACCTTTTGGGAAGCCTGGTCATTTTTAAATGAGCAGTTTTATGGCGACCTCCCGCCCGATGATGAGCGAGTATACGGCGCTATCCGGGGTATGGTAGCTTCTTTTGACGACCAGCACACGGCCTTTATTGACCCGGTTCGCTCTGCCATTATGAGCGAAAATATGCAGGGCAGCTTCTCCGGCATTGGCGCAACCGTTCGCCTGGACGAGGCCGGGCGGTTGGTCATTGTTGACCCTATGCCCGACCACCCGGCTTTTTTGGCCGGCGTTCGCCCCGATGATGTTGTGCTGGAAGTAGACGGTCACTCTGTTGAGGGGCTTAGCCTGTACGAAGCGGTTTTACTGATTCGCGGCCCGGTTAACTCTACCGTAATTTTAACAATTTTCCGCGAAGGCGAACACGAGCCTTTTGACATCTCAATTGTGCGGGCCAAAATTGAGCTAAAAGTGGTTGAGTCGGAAATGTTAGACGCGCCGGGCAATATTGGCTATGTACGGCTTACTCAATTTAGCGATGGCGCCGCCGATAAATTAACCGAGGCCATTGAAGAGCTATTTGACCAGGGAGCCGAGGCGCTTATTTTTGATTTACGCAGCAATCCGGGCGGGTTGCTATCAGAATCGGTCAGCGTCAGCAGCCTTTTTGTTAAAAACGGCACGGTTGTGATAGAAAAATTAAAGGGAAGGCAGGAAAAGGTTTTTGAGGTTCAACACGGGTTACAGGTAGCGGTTGACACGCCGCTGGTGATTCTGGTTAACGGCGGTAGCGCCAGCGCCAGCGAGATTGTAGCCGGGGCTATGCAAGATACCGGACGCGCCACAATTATTGGCGAAAGCACCTTTGGCAAAGGCTCCGTTCAGCTACCGCATCGTCTATCAGACGGTTCCGAGTTACGGGTCACCATTGCCGAATGGCTCACCCCCTCCGGCCGGCAAATTCACGGTCAGGGCATTACTCCCGATATGATTGTTGAAATGACCATTGAGGATTTTGAACAGGAGCTTGACCCGCAGTTGGATGAAGCAATTAAATTTTTAAACGAATCGACAGGAGAGTAGGTAAAGTGAGATGATTTGGTAATTGTTCGGGTCGTTTTATTCAACCGGACGAAAGACGATGGACGAACGTTAAAAACCCTGTTCTACCGCTTCATTCGTCAACCATCGTTCGTCATTCGTCCTTTTTAACAACTACGTTGAATTACCGAATCCTCTCTCAATTTCTAAAAATGAACAAAGAACGTATAAAAGTAGTAGCCACCAATCGAAAAGCCCGCCACGATTATCTAATTGAAGATACCATTGAGGCGGGTCTTGTCTTGACCGGCAGCGAAATTAAATCTATCAGGGCCGGGCAGGTTAACTTGCGCGACAGCTACGCCACCTTCCGCAACGGCGAGTTGTGGCTTATTAATGCCCACATTGCCCCTTATAAACAAGCCAGCCGCCAAAACCACGAGCCTCGCCGCGAGCGTAAATTATTGCTGCACCGCCGCGAGATTAACCGGCTGACCGGAAAATTGCAGGAAAAGGGTCTAACCCTGATTCCGCTTCAGATCTATTTAAGGAATAGCTGGGCCAAAGTTCAATTAGGTTTGGGCCGGGGCAAGAAATCTTACGATAAACGTCAAGCCCTGCGCGAGCGAGATGATCAACGCCAGATGTCTCGCGCTTTGGGCCGGCGTCAAAAAGGAATAGAATGACGTTTTCAAATCCCTTTCAATTTAAAAACTACCACCCGCGACCGCTGGAAATAATTGACACCACGTTGCGCGAAGGATCGCAAAGTTCGCTGCTGCACGATCACTACAAGTACTTCTTTAATCAAAATGATAAAGTAGAGATAGCCCGCGCCTTGATTGTGTACGGCGTAAAGTTTATTGAGCTTTTTGCCCCCATTGTCAGCCCCAGAGAGCGCGACGATTTTGCGGCCGTTAAGGCCGTGCGCGATGAGTTGATTATGCAAAAAGGGTACACCTTTTTGCTGGCCCATGTGCGTTGCCACCCCGATGATGTGGCCTCGGCCATTGAGGCGGGGGCCGATGGTTTGAACTTTTACATCGGTCTTTCCGAGGCCTCGCGCAATCACAATCACGGCAAAGATTTTGACGTCATTATCAAACAAGCGCGTTTATTGCTGGAAGAGGTGCGGGCCAATCACCCCAAACTCATCTTGCGCTTTAGCGGAGAAGACGCCTTTCGCACCCCGGAGGCAAATCTCTTCAGGGTCTATGACGAAATTGTGCCGCTGGTTGATCGCCTGGGTACGCCTGATACCGTCGGCGTTGCCACCCCAACAACCGTTACCCATCGCCTTGAGCTATTGCAGCAACGTTATCCCCGGATGGATTTTGAAGGCCACTTTCACGATGATCGGGGCTTTGCCCTGGTTAACGCCCTGGAAGCGGTCAAAAGCGGGATGCGTTACATTAACACCACCCTGTTGGGCGTTGGCGAACGGTCCGGCATTACCTCTACAACAGCCCTGTTATTTAATCTCTACATGGACAAATTTTACGATCATCTGGAAGGGTACAACCTGCGTGGCTCCTACCCTATCAACGTGACGTTTGCCGATAAACTAAAAAAACTGGTCCCCTCCAAAGAGCCGGTCAGTTTGACCAACCGCACCCACACGGCGGGCGTTCACCAAAAGGCGGTGCTGAATTCTGCCGGTACGTATGAGGCTTTTCCGCTAGACCAGTTTGGCGTAAATGAGTCCGAGGTGTTGCTTGGGCCTTTGAGCGGCTGGAATATCATTCACTACTTTCTTAAAGAGATCAAATACTACAATCTTGGCGAGGGAACGGCTCGTCAGATTACCGATGTCTTTAAAGAGCGGGTTTATAATATAGGCCCCCAGGACTCGCCCGCCGAAATTTTGGTTGACATTGCCGAAAATGAATTTGGGCTGAGCCGTATCGCTATCCCCGAACGATTCAAGGATAACATTTTGCAGCGGATGGACGAGGACAAGTCTCCCAAACAGTCCAACATTGCCGCAATAGAGGTAAATATTCAGTGAAACCGCCCAAATGAGCGTCAGAAAGATGTAATTAGTAATTGGATATTGGTAATTACCAGTTACCAATTACCAATTACTGTATCGCAGGTGTTCTCTTAAGCGGGTTTACTGAACTCTTACCAATAGAGGGCGATCCGGAAGCCCGGCGAGAAACTGCCGTAAGTTTGAATCGTTAAGGCAGTGTCTTCTCAAAAACACCGGGGTAACGCTACTCATCAACAAAAGTAAGACGGCGTTTAACGGCAAAGCGAACCAGGTCGCCTAAATCTTGAGCATTCAGCTTTTTCATTACACTGGTTCTATGCTTGCGGACGGTCTTTTCGGTGATATGTTTTGTTAGCGCAATTTCTTTGACAGAGTGGCCCTCAACCATAAGTTGAAAAATTTCTCTCTCACGGGCTGAGAGTTGG
>JAJRVO010000647.1 GCA_024277275.1 Chloroflexota bacterium | reverse complement strand
CCGGTCAACCCCCGGCCACAGCCAAGACGCCGGCCATTGGTTGTACCATTAAGTGGAAATAACTACAGAAAGGAAACACCTATGTTAGAACAAATTGGTTTTATTGGTTTGGGCATTATGGGTCAGGGAATGACCCGTAATTTGTTAAAAGCCGGTTTTTCTGTGATGGTTTGGAACCGAACCGCTGCCAGGATGGAGGCGTTGGTTGAAGCCGGAGCGAGAGCAGGGCAGGACCCGGCCGATGTGGCGGCCCGCAGCGATATTACTGTTATATGCGTGAGCGATACTCCTGATGTGGAAGAAGTTATCTTGGGGAAGCGTGGTGTGATTGAAGGGGCCAAGCCCGGCAGCCTAGTCATCGATTGCAGCACTATTAGCCCCACTGCTACCGTGGCTATGGTTAAAGCCCTGGCTAAACAAGATGTGGCTATGCTGGACGCGCCGATTAGCGGCGGTAGCGAGGGCGCGGCCAACGGCACTTTGTCGATTATGGTTGGCGGCGAGGCCAAAGATTTTGAGCGCGCCCATCCGGTTTTTGAGGCAATGGGGAAAAAGATTACCCACGTTGGAGAAAGCGGGGCCGGGCAAACGGTTAAACTGGTCAACCAGATTTTGGTAGTGGGGCATGCTTTGGCTATGAGCGAGGCGCTGCTGTTTGCTCAAGCCGGGGGCGTAGATTTAGAGAAGACTCTGGAAGCGGTTAGCGCGGGCGCGGCCGGTAGCTGGATGTTAAGCAATCGCGGCCCGCAGATTATTCAACGCGACTGGCGGCCCGGTTTTACCATCGACCTGCAACAAAAAGACGTGCGCCTGGCGCTTGGTGCGGCTGATGATTTGGGCGTACCCTTACCCGGCACCGGCCTGATTTTTCAATTCTATCGCACCTTGCAGGCCCAGGGCTTGGGCAGCGAGGGCAATCACGCTTTGGTAAAAGCCTTAGAACATCTGGCCGGTTTTGAGATACAACCGCCGACCGAAGAGCGCTGAAGCTTCAATCTATGTACAACTGTATACTGACGGATAATGATACAAACTGGACTGAAGCAAATTATCTACCAAGAGATGATTCGGTAATTGTTTAGGTCGTTTTATTCAACCGGACGAAAGACGATGGACGAACGATAAAAACCCTGTGCTATCGTTCGTCCATCGTCTTTCGTCCTTTTTAACGGCTACGTTGAATTACCGAATCGTCTCGCCAATGATGAACACAGGCTGTTTTACGTATTTTTCGCCGAAAGCTGTTCGATTTCTAAAATGTTGGCTTTGACTTCTGCCGGCAAGGGGGCTTTCTTGTTCTGGCGGTAGTTGTAAGAAACTATCACCCCCTCTCCTTCAGCCGCAACTCTTTGTAGCCGGTGGCTGACCACCCGATAAATCATTGTAAAACGATCTTCTTGAATATTTACAATGCCGGAGCCAACAGACACGGTATCGGGATAGGTGAGGGGCGCTTTGAATTTGCACTGCGTCGAGGCCAGAATTGGCCCGACTCCGGTCTCATTCATCGCTTCGACAAACTTCGCCTTTTCAAAATAGACAAGCCGGACGCTTTCAAAATAACGAAAGTAAACAATATTGTTGACATGTTGAAACGCGTCCATCTCTCCCCAGGCTACGGGTATCTCTATCACTACGGGGAAATCTTTTAGGTGTTCTTGCATTATGTTCTCCTATAACGCCCCGTTTCATAAGTGGTTTCTTAAGCCAAGTGACCGTCCAAAAATAACTTCCCGTTTTAGGAGTCAAAAAGTGTGCTTTTTGACTCCTTTTGCAAGAACTTATTTTTAGATGATTACTATAAAGGAAGTCAATCATCAAAAAGAGGCCGGGAAAATTCCGGTTTTTGGGGCAGGTAGCGTATTTTTATGGGCGAATCGATTTCCAGGCGGTCGAAAATTATGGGGACACAGTTGCTCTTGCCTTTTAAGGTTTTGAGTTTGCCTGTCTCCGGGTCGGGTACGGTGTAGGTATACTCTACCTGGCAGCGACGGTGTCCCTCGTGAAGCCACTCCTTTAAGTTGACAATTTCACCTTCGGCAACGGTTCCTTCTATGCCTAATGATTTATTTTTCCTACGGATTGGGGCAGAGATTACCCAGACAAATAGTACAAGTCCAATACCTGTAACCAGAAGCCCTAGAGTTCCCATATTGATTATTAGCTCCTTATTTGTTCAAAACCGGGGCGCGTTTCTCGGCAAACGCTCTCATTCTTTCTTGCGGGTCGTCCATCATGCCGGTTGAGGCCATTAACTCGGCTGCGTATTCATAGGCGCGGGCCTCGTTCAGTTCTATTTGGGTGTAAAATGCGTGTTTGCCAATGCCCTTTAGCAGGCGGCTGCCCTGCGTCGCTCGCATCATTAAATCCCAGGTTTCATCATCCAGTTTATCAGCAGGTACGACCCGGTTAATCATCCCCCACTCCGATGCCGTCTCTGCCGGGATTGGCGTGCCGGTCATCAGCATCTCCAGAGCGCGTTTGCGGCCAACGGCCCGAGTTAGCGCAACCATTGGAGTAATACAGAACCAACCCCCGGCCCCACCCGGCGTTCTAAACAAAGCCTTTTCTGAAGCCACTACCATATCGCAACTCAACGCCAACTGACAGCCCGCGCCGACGGCAGGTCCCTGCACTTTGGCAATAACAGGTTGGGGGATATCGTGAATCAGTTGCATCATTTGAGAGCAAGCAAGCATGAGGTTTCGCATCCCTGCCAAGTCTCGATCCAGCATATCAGAAAAATCGTGTCCCGCACAAAAGACCGAGCCGTTGGCTCCTAAAATTATGCCCCAGGCATCGCTCTCTTTAACCTCTTTCAAAGCTAAAGTTAGCTCCGCTATCATTTCAAAAGAGAGGGCATTGCGTCTTTTTGCCAGGTTCAACGTAATTTCAGCGATGGATTCGGTGAATTTTACATCTATCAATGAGTAAGTCATTTTTTCTTCCTGTGTATCATAGCGCGGCAAGCCGCAAATTAACAATGAGCAATTAACAATGAACAAATGATTCTCGCGGATAACGCAAATGTTGCGAGGTAATACTATAAGGCGGTAAACCGCAACCAAAATCAGAAATTGGACGCGGATTTTACGGGTTGGGCGGATAATAATTAAGAAATATAAATCTATTTAACCCGCTCAATCCGCGTCCAATAAGTCTCACGCACAACATACGTATTGCAAGGTAACACTGTCAATGTAGTTCAAGCCCCGGCCAGGGCCGATAAAACCTGCTCGCTGTGGGTTTTGGGCTTAACTTTGCGAAATATTTGCTTAATGTTGCCCTCCGGGTCAATTAAAAAGGTGGTTCGCGCAACGCCCCAGTACTTTTTGCCATACATTGATTTTTCGACCCACACCCCGTATTTCTCAGCAACCGCGTGGTCTTCGTCGGATAGCAAGGTAAAGGGCAGGTTTTCTTTTGCCTTAAATTTAGCCTGCCGCTTAACCGAGTCGGGACTGACTCCAAGCACAACTGCGTCGATACCTTTGTACTTTGGGAAATCGTCACGGATTCCCTGGGCCTGGATGGTTCAACCGCCGGTCATAGCTTTGGGAAAGAAGTAGAGTACCACCCATTTCCCTTTGAAGTGGGACAATTTTACGGAATTGTCCTGATCATTTAGCAACTCAAAATCGGGAGCTATGTCTTGTTCGTTAAGCATTTTGTCTCCTCGTACAAAATAGTTGGGTGAGTTCATTGAGTTTGTTGGGTTAAGTGAGTTACTCACCCAACTCATTAAACTCACCCAACTCATTAAACTCATTAAATTTTATTTTTATTCTCGTTGTCGTCCCGCCCTGAACTGTTGAACTCCTCATCAACAGTCATTGCCAGGGCTAAAAATCCCAGCATATACCCTAAATAGTTGGGCTGGAGAAAGCGAGAAACGTAAAAGAAAGGCAGTAACAAAACAACGTAAGCGTACAGCATCATACTCATCGTATTAGAGCGAACCTGTTGCCGCAGGAGAAACCAAAGCAGAGGTACGGTGATAATAAAACCCGGAATGATAAAGGGCCAATACTCAAACCGATCCGCCACCCAGCCCAGCCCTAAAACGTAGTTACTGGCTCCCCAGCCCCAAATCTGGTAGCCCGTGGAACCCTGCCCGGACGACCAGCGCCATACGTCATCATACATAGCATCGGGATTCCAGACAAACCACGGCCCGATGGTTAGCAAGGAGACAACCGGCAGAGTCCAGGCCCGGCGCAGCACAGCGGAAAGGTGAGCGCGCCAGGTAGCAACAGGCGGAATCAGCGAGTCGCCCCACTGGTCGCGGAGCAAATAGAGCAGCCAGAAAGGGGCCAGAAACCAGGCTGTCGGTTTGCTGGCACAGGCTAAACCAAAGGCAGCGGACCCCAGCAAATAGCAGCGCGTGTCCGGTTTGGTTCGACCTGGTTGCACCAGCCACAACCCCAACACAATCCAGGCGAAAACAAAGGGGTCATTTTCGCCAAAAATCATGCTAACCCCCGCTATAGGGTTAAGACCGACAACAGCAATGGCTATCAGTTGTTCTTGCGGATGCCGCGCCAGTTTTTGTACCAGAATGAGGGTCAGCGCAAAGAGAAGCAAATAAACCATTCGCTGGTCAAACCAGCCAATGAGCGCCCGGCTTAACAGGTAAAAGGGGGTGGAAAAAACAAAAGTCCACGGCAGGTAGGGATAGTGGTACAGGGCCGTGCGGTACTCAGAAAAACCCCACTCGGCCATAGGCGTGTCTACGTAATCTTCAGCGTAAGGGTTTAGACCTTGCAGGAAGTAATCAATGGTGACTTCGGTTTGAATTACGCCGCCGTCGTGCGAGTAGCTGACCGGCCCTTGAATGTGACGCAGGTTGATGAGCAGAATAGTTTTGCCAAAGACCAGCAAAGCGATGATACCGTAGAGCAGAATGAGTTTTAGGCGATGGGTGTTTTGGGGCCGTTGCTCATTGCTCAAAATATCGGCAACCAGGTAGAGAGCCAGCAAACCAAAAGCGGTCACAATTAGCATCATGCTAACCGGGTCGCTTTCGGGGTGGGCCAGCAAGTTCAAACTCCAGGCCGGCCACCAGCTTTCTACCAGTCGCCGCGCATCCTCGTGGCGTTGGGGAAGCGCCGCCACGTCGGCCAGGGTGTCGATGCGTACCCGCGCAATGACCAGCGCAAACAGGATTAGAACGTCAAATGGTTTTTTCAAGCAACACCTGTGGTATAACTATGCCTATTTTACAACCCCAGGATAAAACGGGCAATGTTGAAATAAATCAAAAGCCCCGTAGCATCAACTAACGTACTCATTACCGGCCCGGACACTACAGTAGGATCGATCTTAAACCGAGTCGCCAGCAGGGGCAAAAGCGACCCCGCGCCCGTGGCCCATAAAACAATACCAAAAATAGAAGCGGCCACTGTTAGAGCCAGATTGGCGTTAGGCATCCAGGTTAAGGCCAGAAAATAGGCTATGGCCCCCATGCCCAACCCCAACACCAGGCCAATGCCCACCTCATGTAGCCAGACTCGCCAGGCGTCGTCCCAATCAACATCGCCAACGGCCATAGCGCGGATGATGGTGGCCGTAGTTTGAGAACCGGCATTGCCCCCCGTGCCAATAAGCATTGGGATAAAGATGGTCAGGGCGACCATTGTTTGCAGTTGCGTTTGGTATAAGTCCATCACCCAGCCGGTCAGGGTGGCGGTGAAAAACAAGAGCAGCAGCCAGCCAATTCGCTTGCGGGTGATGCTCCAGATGCTTGTATCCAGATAGGCCCGATCCAACGGCTCTGCGCCCGCCAAACGCTGAATATCCTCGCTGGCCTCTTCTTGAATAACGTCAACCAAATCATCAATGGTAATAATGCCTAGCAGGTGTTTGTCGTTGTCTACTACAGGCAGGGCCAGTAAATCGTAACGCAGCATCAGGTCGGCGCAATGTTCCTGGTCGGTTTCAACGGTGACGTGAATAACGTCAGAGGCC
This sequence comes from Chloroflexota bacterium, assembly GCA_024277275.1. Classification (GTDB taxonomy): domain Bacteria; phylum Chloroflexota; class Anaerolineae; order 4572-78; family J111; genus JAJRVO01. The sequence goes on along the minus strand of JAJRVO010000647.1, from coordinate 956 downwards.
ATAATTTCAGTAATGGGAGTAAACGGCTCGGCAACAATGAGTTGGCGCAAGTTGATTACACCGGCCAGGCGTTTAAGACGATCTGTTACAAAAAGGTAGTAAATTGTCTCTTCGTCGGGACGCCATGCCCGGATAGCGGCAATAGCTTGAGCAGCGTTCATACGCCGCTGGAGGGTTAGATAGGCCGAGGTCATCAAGCCGCCGGCTGTATCGTCAGGGTAGTCAATAAGCGGTTTAATCTGGTGCGCGGCTTCCAGTTGGATTAAAATGGCCTCGGCTTGTTCAGGTTCCAGGTCGTCCAACAGGTCGGCGGCCTCATCCGGCTCCATTTCATTCACAATGCGAACCAACGTGGTCAACGGCAACTGAACCGCCAGTTCCGCAGCCTCTTCGTCGTATAATTCCTCAAAGATATCGGCGGCGTCGGCCGGGTTGATTTGCGGGAGCAGTTTGTTTTGTTCGTGGTCGTCCAGGTCCGAAAAGATATCGGCCTGATCAGCCGGGCGAAGCGCCTCGATGATGGATGAGGCGGTAGTGAGGTCGTTTGACTCCAATGCTGTGCGCATCTGCGCCAGCACATCGTCCAGGATTATTTTCTCCATGGATCACCTCCGGTGTGATTGATTCCCCGGAGGCAGTTCCAATGGCTGCCAACCAGGATTATGTTATTCGGTTAGCGTACAAAGCAAGGGTCTGGGACAGTTGTCCCTTACTACTGGGTATAGAAGATGAATCGTCCAAAATACTCTACCAATTAAATTTATTCTTGGTTGATAATTGCCTTGATTTTACATCATCCAGAAAGGTGGGACAAATACAGCAATTCCCGTTTTGGAAACTGTGCCGCCGATAACTACTCAGTCGGGCTGATTTTTGCCGGTGTAAGAGCAGAATTGGCAGAATTAACGAATCAAAATTCTATCATTCTGGAAATTCTGCTCTGAAATGCCAACAAT
>JAJRVO010000646.1 GCA_024277275.1 Chloroflexota bacterium | reverse complement strand
GTGCAGCCGGAAACGCAATTTATTATGCTCAGTGTACTCTGGGCGGCTCTTGCAACGCCGCAGAGCGGGTTGATACCGTTAATGCCACCACATCCCGCCTTAACCCGGATATCGCCACAAACACTCAAGGTACGCCGGTTGTTCTTTACGAGGAACAGGACAATAGCTTTACCATTACGCCCACAACCTGGTTAAACTATTCTTATAGGTCCACAGCCGATAGCAGTTTTCATTCCTTTCAGGGTGGTGGAAATAATGGGGGTTCTACCAATGGCGCCACTAATGTGTTTGGCAACGATGCCACATTAGAAAAAAGCGTGACCCTGGCTTCTTTTAGCAACACCCTGCACATAGCCTACGCCGAAGGCAATGGCGACGATCCTGATACGGATAGAATTAAATACCTGCAAATGGATATCAGCCCCAACGCTTTAAACGGGACGCTGGCGCTGCCCACCGCGCTTACTCCAACACATACCCAAATCTTTACTGCTGCCATTGGCGCCGGTGTAAAGTGGCCCGATTTTCCGTCAATTGCCGTTATCTCTAATACCGCTAACACCATTACCAGGGTAGTTGTGGTGTGGCAGTTAACAACTACTGCGGATGATACCGATTTTAGCCTGGCTTACAACACCTCTGATGATAACGGGGCCAGTTGGGATACCGCCGGGGGCGCTTATTTTAAATACATTCCTACCGACAAGGTTGGTACCGGGGGAAGCGCTCCGCCAACAGGCAGCGAGGTACAGCCCGGCTTGCTTGCCTCTGGCGAAAAAGGTGGTTTGTATCCCGATGTAACGCTGCATGAATATGATGATGACCCCCCTAACGCCCTGGTGGCCCATGTTGCCTGGCATCGACAATCGCCGGTAGACACCGCCCGTACAGATATTATGTATGCTTATAACATGGATGGTGACGGTAAAAATTGGCTTGGCACCAATATTTTAAGCAGAACAGTAGCCTCTACCACCAATGTAACCGACTTTTACGGCTATTCGGAAAAACTGGTTTATGGGAAGCAGGCTCTTAAACTCAGGCCCAAAATTCTTTTTGGCGACTTTGGCAGCGGTAATCACCTGATAGAAAATCGGTTGCAGGTTGTTTATGCCAATATCCTTACCTACAGCCAGGTCACTTATAACGGCTGGCAATTAGGGGACGACTTTGCCAATCCAAACCGGACAAGTCTAGACCCAAAGGAAGCGCAAAAGCAAGACTCAGATTGCGATACGCACCTTGATTTTAACGAGATTCCTATGATTGGGTACACCCGCCTGGTTACCTGTACTACAGAGGTTGAAAATAGTAATGTCGGTGTGGCAGAAATCGCAAAATACTCCAACTGCGATGATCCCGGCGTAACCTCCACTGGAGATTACGTGCCCGACTATTTGGACACAAACTCAGACGGCGATTTTCAAGAGGATAATGTCGACGATGAGCCGTACTCATGGAGCGATGAAGGCGGCGTCTTTTTGCCGGTAATTTTGAAGAGCGCGTAGTGGTTGGACATTAAATAGTTTTTAAGAAAAAGACTTTGGATCCGTAGTGGCGTACCCTTGTGGTCGCCCGACGTGGGGCAGGCTTCGTCGTGAGCTCAGCCGAACGGCACAAGGCATTGCCCCTACTCAAAATCATTTTCTGAACATCTAAAGAACAAGAATTAAATAGACTTGTCTGTAAAAACGCTTAAGGTATTGAGAATAGTACTTACGCAGTTTAGAGCAGAATTAGCTGAATGAGAGAATTTTATTCTAATATTCTGTCGATTCTGCTCTAAATGAGGCTCAAAACCACATACAAAACAGCAACTGCGTAAGTACTGGAGAAGATGCAAGCCAATTAAGCCAGGTAAAGCAAGGAGCAGTTTTAGCCGGAATAAGTTTACGCAGAATTTATTAATATTCAGGAGTTTTTATAACTTTAATGTCTGCTCAAAAGCGCCAAGATGGATCAACAGAGTCTCAAGATACACCCGCAGAGTCTCAAGATACACCCGCAGAGTCTCGCCGGGATGATACATCGACAAGTCATCAGAAAACCATCCCAATAATGCGCCGAGATGTACTTATCTTGATCAGCGTTTGGGTGTCGGGATGTGTCATTGTTGCGGTTTTGCTGGGCCTGTTTTACGCTAACACGGTTACTCCAAAAATTCCTGAGCAACCTACGCCTAGAGCCACCTTTGCTATCCCTTTTACTGAAGATAGCGCCAAAACAACTTATCTGCTTGCTTTACAAGAGGCCCAAAATTGGCAAAGCGACGTCAGGATAGTGGCTTTATCAACTCGCTGGTCCAATGCAACCGTTCAAGATTTGGGCCAGGCCGGAATTTGGGACTTTAGATTTTTTTCAACCAAAAGCAGCCGCATTTTCTTTGCAGTTGTTACGCCCGATAAAGAAGTTGCCGGCCGCGCTCATATTAACAAATTAAAACATGCCCCTTACCTGATTGACCCGGTTGATTGGGTGATTGATAGCAGCGAGGCCATTTCTATCTGGGCCAATAATGGCGGAGGATATTTTTTGCAGGCTTATCCCGAAAACCGGGTCGAACTACTGCTGAGACAAACGTTAAATGGACCGGTTTGGGATATTATTGGAATTAGCGCCGACCAATCGCAAATATTTTATCTTTCTATTGACGCCACTGATGGGACTGTGCTTAACCGGCAATAAAGTAATTTGGTAAAAGAATGTTTGTTACAAGAAGGACGAATGACGGACGACGGCAGACGAATGAAACGCTAGCGCACGGCATTTGTCGTTCGTCCATCGTCATTCGTCCGGTTAACCAAAACGATCCAAATAATTACCGAATCATCTCACTAAATGATATTGGTGAATACCTAAGAAAGTGAAGGCAACTATGGAAATCAAATCTATTATCGGATGGTATAAAAAAAGTGATGTTACGCCGGACAAGGGCCAGAGTTTGGTGGAGATGGCTATTATTTTACCCATACTGCTGATGATGATGCTGGGGGTGTTTGAGGTGGGTTGGGCCTTGCGCAGCTATCTGGTGCTGGCAAACGTTAACCGTGAGATAACCCGCTTTGCCGCCAGAGGGATTTACCTGGATTTTGACAGCTTGGAGGCCGACTCCACCGATACCTGCTTTAGCGATGCGGTCAACGACCCGGCCGGTATTGGTTACTGCAAAGTGGTATCCCATACCATTAGCAGCCTCTCCAACCAATTGAATATGGATTTTCTTGGCCCCTCGCCCAACTCCTCCATTATTATAACTTATTACGACGTTGAACCCAACCCCAATTTCAATTGCGAGGGAGATCCCGATTGCGCCGCTTTTGACTGTAGCAGGTATATCCCCGGTCATCCTAATTATCTGGCCGGCGACGATTTAAATAGCATAAAATACCCCATCCTGGATCCCGGCATTTATGACACCCATATTGATTTACCGGGTTTTTATAACAAAAACCTGACTATGACCAATACAAGCGGCTACACCAGCTACCATTATCATCGCGGCGGCCCGTTCTTTAGCCGGCTAGACCCCGAAGACCAGGTGAAAGAGATACGCGGCAGAGTCAATCAACTCAATTGCCAACTGGCCCAAAAAGAGTTGCCCGCCGTAGGCGATAACATGGTTGTTATTGAAAGTATCTACAATCAAAACCAACTGGTGGGGCTTCCCTTTGTAGATTACCTTTTCCCCAATCCCATTCCCTTCTACACCCATACCGCTATGCGCGTTTCAGAAGACCTGCGCGAGGCGGAAGAAGAGGGTACTAACTGTAGAATTTTGCCGATCATCGTTCCTGCCAGCAACTTTGGGGCTGGCGTTCTTCAGGGAAGCGTAATGACTTTAACCTTTGAGTCAGGGCTTGGCGCCCCTGGAAGTTTTGGTTTTCTTTGCCTGGATTCTGACACGGCTTGCAGCCAGCAAGCTCTTGAAGACGATTTGCTTGCGGGTGACGTATTTACCGAACCCGACTCAAATCCTGCCGATCACCTCTTGAATGTCGGTGATTGGGTTAACACTTCCACCGGCGTATTTGGCAGTTCTATTTCAGATGAGTTGGATCAGCTTATCAGCCAAGGATACTTATACTATCCGGTTTGGGATGATTGTGGAGGCGTACCCGGTTGTCCTACAGTTGATGGTACTGGGAGCAATGCCAAATATCAAATCTCGTACCTGGCTGTGATGAAGATTACAGGATATCAAACAACCGGCAATCCTAAAGGTCTTACGGTTCAGTTTTCTCACTTTGATAATAACGCTTGCCTCTGCGATCCAACCGACCCGGCGCAGGCAGCGGCCGGATGTGATATCAATTAGGGTTCTTTGGGGTTTCTCGTGCATACCACAATATGTAGCGGCGATCCCTTGTGGTCGCTCAGGGCAGGCACAAGACCTGCCGCTACAGCACGGAATCTCCCAAAGAGATTCAATTAGCAACAAAATGGTGGTCAAAATGAAACAGCTAAGAAATCTCCTGTCAAAAACCAAATTCCCGCGTGGGGCGCCCGCTATGAGGCTTAACCAGTCGGGCCAAAGCCTTATTATCCTGGCCTTTGCTTTTTTAGGGCTAATCGCCATGCTGGGCCTGGCCCTTGATATGGGGCTGGTATATGTAGAGCGAATCAGGCTAAAGCGTACGGTTGACGCGGCAGCGCTGGCCGCCGTAACCGAATTGCCGGTGGAAGAAGAAGCCGCCCGGCGGGCGCTGGGCTACCTGCAAGAAAACGGCTATGATATTACCCGCAGCAATGTTTTTATTGCCGGTTGCGTGCAAGATGTGCAGGATAAATTTAACTCTACCACCGGCGGCCAGGCCCCCGACGGCATCACCGATAGCCTGGTCAACCTGCCGCCGCTGCCGGCGGGCGGCTGGGACGAGCTTTTGCCCGAAGCTAACCAAACCTTAACCCCCGACCCGAACCCTGACGCCGAAGATTATCTCTCTTTTTATGCCTCCCAGTTTTATCACTACTTTACTTATGATCCCAATAGCGACGGCCGCTATGAAAAAACCGAGGCCCCGGCCTTTTTCATAGACACCCGTTCTTATCAGGAACGGAGCGAGGCTGACGGCTTGTGCGATGTTAACGAACAGGTTAGCGGCAATGCCTCCAGTTATGGTAGCGCGGTAAAAATTAAAGTGCATGGCATGGTCCCTGTCCGCATGAACTTTATGCAATTTTTTGGCTTCGACGTTGTTATGGTCAGCGACTCGGCCACGGCGGAGAACTCTTCTACGCTGGATGTGGTGGTTGTGCTGGACACCACCGGCTCTATGGAATTTGATACCATCTGCTATGGCTGCTGGGCGCGCTGCGGCGATGGAACGCAGGGACACAACGGTAACAACGCTTTTGCAATTACCGACTGCAATGCGCTTGACAAGTACTTTCCATATCCCGGCAATGGCCGAACCTGGCAATATGGTTACTATGGGGCAACATTGCAGAATTTAATCTGCGGACAGGGTTTGTGCGGCGAGTCGGACCCGCTGCTCCCCCCCGAACCCGAGACCGGCGATAACTACATGGTTCTGGAAGCCGAATTTTATACCAACAACTTCTCAAGCTGGGAGCCGGCTTACCGCAGCGCGGGTAAAGGCTACTGGGCCATCCAGCGCGATTGGGAAGCCAAAGCCTTTTCTATTGACGGATACGGTTATGGCGGCGCTCCTGCCGACCCCTCCGGTGACGGTACCCGCCGTTTTAGCGGCTTGGTGCGGCACCACCCTTATCTAACGTCAAATGGAGGCAATCCGTTTGGGCGTAATTATACCTTAGCAGAAGCTGAAAATGGTATTGCCCCACTCCTTGAATATGACTTTACCCCCAGTTGGGGCGGCGTCCCCACTTATATTCACTTTAGGGCGCAAAAATACAGCGGCAACACTTTCTATTGGACCATCGCAAAGAGGAACACGCAAGTAGTAGATGGAAAACAGGTTCTCACCACCGACCCGCCCTTGTTCAATATTCAAACCAGGAGCGGCGGCGCCTCCAATAGTAGTTGGAATCCCCGAAACAACTGGTCGTGGATAAGCGTAAACACTGGGGGTCTTCCAAATACACCCTTGACCCAGGGCCAAAGATACACCTTGCAGGTATGGGCCGGCAGCGCCGGTTACGCTTTTGACAGAATCATCATTACCAGCCGGAGCGACATTGATGACAGTCCCGGCCCGGATCTGCGGGGCCTTCCGGCTACCCCCGGTTCTGTTCAGGGCATTGCCGCCGACCCATGCAATCCTATTTACGGGCTAACCGTGCTACCGGCCAACTGTACCCATATGACCATATTTCAGCCTATTAACAACCTGGATAACCCCCTGTTTAGCGCGCTGGACCCAATACGCGGCGCGCAAAACGCCATCAGAAACTTTGTTTTGCGCCTTGACCCCAAACTTGACCAGGCTGGCTTTGTCGATTTTGCCGCCGACGGCTGGCAACGCTCTCAATTGGAATGTATCCGGGCCAGCCGGGCCAGAGACGCCGTTGTTGCGGATGACTTTCAGCAAGCCAACTATCCGCTTGACGCATCGGCATACGGCGAGTTTGATGAAACGGTCTGTTTTGACGCCGATCAAGCCATAGTCAATACGGCCCCTATCAGCTACAACAATGTCTTTATTGCCATTGAAGATGCCTATCCTCCCTCCGGCAATACCGATATTGCCGATGGGCTGCGCCGGGGGCTGCACATGATGGGCATAAACACCGACAACGATGACGGGGGAAACCATAGCAATGATTGTAACTGGAATTACAACAGCGGCAACTGGCGGCTGCCCAGACTAAATGGAGCTTGGTTAAACCAGCCCGGCATAGATAGCAAAAGCAACCCCATAGTCTCTCACTGCGCCCGGGGACAGGCTGCCACCGGCATCATTGTCCTGCTAACCGATGGCGCGCCTACCAATAATGATCCCGGCGATAATGCTGACTGCGATAATGAGGCAATCAGCCCCCTGCCCTACGAGGGTTTCCCAGACACTGATAAAAGGTACAGGTGCATTATGTATTACACCGATATAGCCGCCAAGCATGGCGTTTTGGTTTACACCATCGGCCTGGGGGTAGGCGCAGATCAAGACCTGATGAAAGCCGTAGCCGAGAAAACTAATGGTCAAGCCTACTTTGTATTAACTGCGTCGCAGCTTGACGTGATTTTTGATCAAATCCTGGCTAACGTTTATATCAGGCTGATTGAGTAAGGATACGGTTAGGCCAAACATTGCGGCATATACCGTTAATGATTTGGTTTTTTTGGAACTTTAATAACTATAGCTACCCAGAAAAGTTTTTTCCATCAACCGTAATGGTTTTCTGATGCGTGAGGGGATTTCACGCATCACTCGTCACGCAAATTGTCGGGCAAAAACTTTTCTCAAGGACTATATACGCCCCCGCCACTCAAGGCGTTTACGCCTGTGGCGGGGCTTTAATTTAAACAGTATTTATGTCAAACTTATTCGCTAGAGCCTTGACTTTTTTCTGTAAAATGGTATCATGCTTATGCTAGCGTCCTTTTCGTCTAAATGCGACGGAAAGGGGTTTTTAATATGCAACGTGGCAGACTACTGATTATACTTGGCGT